>JAWVFS010000171.1:0-9955 GCA_033855795.1 Solirubrobacteraceae bacterium
CTGCCGATGATCGGGATCTCCTCGCCGATCTCCAGGAGGAAGTTGAAAAAGACCTGGGTATGGAGGTGGGCCTGCGCATCACCGTTGGCCTGGACCTTGCCGTTGACGTCCGCCGCGACCTTCTGGAGGTCGGCCCAGCTCGCGAACGTCGACTTCTCGAACGGCTGGGCCAGCGCGCTGAGGTAGGAGTGGATCGACTCGAGCCAGGTGATCTCCTGGCGCAGCTCCCCCTTCGCCCAGTCGAGATCGGTCGGGCTGAAGCCGGGCGTCTGGTCGGTGGGATAGGGAACCGGCGGGATGGCGGCGGCGATCCCGTCCCAGGTCTTGGAGTCGTAGGGGATGGTCCAGTACTGGCTGCGGGGCACGGTCGTCCCGAGCACCTTCGTGCCGAGATAGGCGATCGCCGCGGTGCGCCCCGGGTTGCCCTGCTCCGGCCACGGGGTCGGGGCCTGGCCGTAGGTCTGAAGCAGCTCGGTCGCGCCGACCGAGGGGTCCGCCCCGCCTCCCGCCGAGAACGGGTCCGCCGTCTCGACGTCGTAGTTGTAGTAGCGGCCGGTGCGCGCGACCGTTCCCTGGAACGGCACCGAGTTCAGGCCCCAGGTCCCGGCGCCCGCGCCGGTCGTCTCGCTCCCCGAACCCGGTGCCGAGTTGGCGCGGCCGACCAGCGTGTAGGCGTGCCCGTTGACGACGGCGTCGAAGAACCGGCCGCGCGTGCCGCCGGCGCGCTCGATCTCGTTGCCGAGCGACGCGAGCACGTCGTCGGAGATGAACGTCGCCGCCTCGCCGGTGTCCAGCGAGCCCCGGGTCATGACGATCACAAGCTTGCCCGCGCCGAACGGGGCAGCGACGCTGTTGCTGATCTGGTTGAGCGTGTCGTGCATCGCCCGCAGCGGCTGGTCCGGGATCCCGGCGTTTCCCACCTCGAACCACGACGCCTGCCCCGTCAGGTTCCGCGTGTCGACTGACAGCACCTCGAACCCGCCCCGGGAGTTCGTCGGGCGCGGGAGGACGAACCGCTGGCTGCCGACCTGGATGACGTTCTGCGTCCCGTCCGACCCGGGCGCCTGCGTGTTCAGCGTCCCGTGCTCGGCGGGCGCGTAGACGTAGTTGCGCGCGTTGTTGGGCTCGGTGTCGCGCGCGAGGTTGTCGACGATCGAGGCGACCGGGGACTGGGCGGTGAGCGCCGGGTGCTCGACGGCGAGGGCAGGGAGGCCCGGCACGCCGATGGCCGAGAAGGTTCCGCGCGACACCGTCTGGTGGGGGTCCCACCAGTTCCATGCCGTGACGCCGATCTTCAACAGCGCCCGGCCCATTCCGACGGGCGGCTGGACCGCGGCGGAGCCCACCTGCGACGCCGCGATGACCAGGTTGGTGTGGTTGGCGTCGTCGAGCCGGTCGATGTCGGCGATCACCTTGTCCTGGCAGGGGGCGAAGGCGCTGAAGTCGGCCTCGGTCGGGTGGGCGGTGGCCTGGGGGCAGTCGTAGTTCGTGTTCGAGACGAGGCTGAGGTCCGCGCGGCTCAGGACGACGAGCTGGAGCCATTTCGTCGTATCGCCGGGGTAGAAGGCGGTGGTGGCGGGCGTGGGGCCCTGGATCAGGACGCCGTGGGCATCGCCCTGCTGCGCGTTGGTGTCGACTCGCACGACCGGCGGCGGGTCCGCCCGCACATCGACGAGGTCCGATCCGGCCGTTCCGCCGGGGGCCGTCGCGGTCAGCGACAGGGTGTACGTCCCGACGCGGTCCGGGGTGAAGGTCGCCGACGAGGAGGAGGTCCCGCCGAGCAGCGGCGCGGCCGTGCGGGCGCCGGCTCCCGTCCGCCGGGCGCGCGGCCGGCGCACGATCGTCCAGCGGAAGCGCAGGCGGCGCACCCCGCCCAGGCCGGGCTGGGGCCGGGACCCGCTCGCGTCGAGGATGACGTGGTCGCCCACCGCGGCGAAGCGGTCCACGCCGGCGGCGGCCAGCGGACGGTTGGCGGCCACCCGGAAGCGCACCGTCAGAGTCCTGGTCCGGCGCGCCAGCCGGAGCCGGAGCCGAAGGACGTTTCGGCCGTGGCGCAGGCCGTGGCTGGGCGAGGCGAGCAGTGTCCGCACACCCTGATGCGCGGCACCGAACTGCGAGGCGATCGAGCTCCCGTTGAGGGTCGCCGAGAGCAGCGCCCCGCCCGCCGTACGCAGGCGGATGCCGACGGACCCGGCCGGCAGCCGCTGGCCGGCCTTCGGCGAGAGGATCGCCGGACCCGGCCGGGCCTGAGCCGGCGTGGCCGCAGCGACGGCCAGGGTGCAGAGGGCGACGGCGACCCCGATTCCGCGTCCGTGCGGACGGAGGATGGCGCGATCCATGCGCTAACGAATATACGCAGGGCCGGACCTCCAGCGGTTTGAGCGTTGATCGGTCGTGGCGCTCGGTTAGGATCGCCGCGTGTCCGTCGTCCGAGCCGCAGGGGCAGCCGTGTTGCTGGGCATCGTCCTCGCCGCCACCTCAGCCGCGCCCGCGTCCGCCGAGCCGAGAATCTGCTTCTACGCGCTGGAACGCAACGTGGCCACAGGATCACGGACGGGCCACGCCTTCGTCCAACTGCTGCCGGACGCCGGGCCGCAGGCCGGGACGCGGAAGCTTGTGTACGGCTTCTACCCGAAGGTGCAAAAGGACTTTCTCAACGGGGCCGGCGAGGTCCGCGACGACTCGCAGACCGGTTGGCACTTCAAGCAGTGCGAGAACGTCAGTCGGGAGAAGTACGACACCGCCGCCGCGCTCGTCAACCGGGACATCAAGTCCCCGCCCGATTACGTCTTCGTGAAGTTCAACTGCACCGACTGGATCTTCAAGGTCGCCAACCGTATAGGGGTGAGCCTTCCGTCGGCCCGTGCTTTCATCACGAACGTCTACGACCCCGAAGCGCTTGCCAAGAACCTCGAGGGCCTTTGGCACAGGGACCAGGGCGGTCGGAACATCCAAAACGGCCGCTACTACCGCAACACCGGCAATACGAGCGCCGAAAACTCGGTCGATCCGCCGATCGGCTGGCGCGACCCGGGTTCCTACACGGACCTGACACTCGTGGCCTTCGCCGCTCCGGGCACGCTCGCGCGGAGCCTCGACATGACCGCCCATACCCCGACACTGCCGAGGATCAGCGTGGGCGTCGGCCGCCAGCTCCACGTCTCGTTGACGCGGATCGACCCGCTCCGGGCGATCACCGAGGTCCAGTTCGGCGACGGGACGCGCGCGTTCCAGAAGCGCGTCTTCACTCATCGGTACTCGCGTCCCGGTCACTACCGGGTGCGAGGCATTGCGATCGCCGGCGCGACCGTGGAGCGCTACAGCTTCACCGTCAACGTGGATCGGCGCCACGGAGATGCGACCACGACGCTCCCGATGCCCCACGACCGGCCGCGGCCGGACAACAATCCGCCACTCCCCGCGCCCATTCCGCCGCTGCCGGAGTAGAACCACGAACCGTAGGTGCGGAGTCTGCGGGTGGTCTTTCCCCGACAGATCACCGCGCCGGTTGCACGTAGACTGAATCGATCCAACCTCGGGGCACATCCTCCGTGCGGCCGGAGACCAAGTACGCACCCAATGACGGTGTTCACCTCGCCTACCAGGTCTTCGGCGAGGGCGATCTCGACCTGGTGCTCGTCAATGGCTATCTCGGTCACGTCGAGCTGGTCTGGGAGGACGAGCCCGCCGCGCGCTTCCTCGAGGGCCTGGCGTCGTTTGCGCGCGTGATCAACTTCGATCGCCGGGGCTCGGGGCTGTCGGACCCGGTGGCCGAGGCCCCCACGCTCGAGCAGCGCATGGACGACGTGCGGGCCGTGATGGACGCCGCCGGCTCGGAGCGCGCGGCGCTGATGGGAATCTCGGAGGGCGTGTCGATGTGCATCCTCTTCGCGGCGACCCACCCGGACCGTACCCAGGCGCTCGTCGCCTACGGCGGCATGGCCCGGGCCACGGCCGCCGACGACTATCCGTGGGCGAACCCGGCACCGGCGCTGGTCGAGTCCACGACGGAGCTCGTGGGGCCGCACTGGGGCGAGGGTGCGTCGATCGAGTTCGCCGCGCCCAGCCAGGCGCACAATCCGGACACGCGCGCCTTCTTTGCGCGGTTGGAGCGCTCGACCGCCAGCCCCGGGATGCTGCGGTCGCTGGTCGAGATGTTCCTCGACATCGACGTGCGCGATGTCGTGCCGGCCGTTCACGTCCCGGTGCTGGTGCTGCACCGTCGCCACGATCGGCTCGTCAACGTCGGCAACGGGCGCTGGCTCGCCGAGCACCTCCCCGACGCGCGACTCGTCGAGCTGCCGGGCGAGGACCACACGCCCTGGTATCAGGACGCGGACATCACCATCGGCGAGATCGAGGAGTTCCTCACCGGCGTGCGCAGCTCGGTCGAGCCCGAGCGGAGGCTGGCGACGGTCCTGTTCACCGACATCGTCGACTCGACGCGCACGGCGGCTGAACTGGGCGACGAACGGTGGCGCGAGGTCCTCGAGCGTCACCACCGGACGGTGAGGGAAGCGTTCGGACGCTTCGGGGGCCGCGAGGTCAAGTCGATCGGGGACGGGTTCATGGCGGTCTTCGACGGCCCGGCGCGCGCAATCCGCTGCGCCCAGTCGATCATCGATGCATCGGCGAACGAGGGGAACCGGGTGCGCGCCGGCGTGCATACCGGCGAATGCGAGGTCATGGGAGACGACATCGGCGGAATCGCCGTTCACATCGCCGCCCGTGTGAGCGCGCTGGCCGAGCCGGCCGAGCTGCTCGTCTCCCGAACGGTCAAGGACCTGGTGGCCGGATCGGGCATCGAGTTCACCGACCGCGGCACGCACACGCTCAAGGGCGTCCCTGACACGTGGCAGCTGTACGCGGCGGGCCGCGCCTGAGGCGTCCCACGCCCTCCGGCGTGGATACGATCGCCAGGTGATCGATCCGCTCGAACGCTGGCGAGCCCACGGAGAAAAACCAGACTACGCCGGGCTGCTGAGCTTTGCCGGCGTTCCCTATACGGAGGACGCCGCGGACCTGGAGGGCGCGGATGTGGCGATCGTCGGCGCCCCCATGGACGACCTCGTGTCCGACCGCCCGGGCGCGCGCTTTGCCCCTCGCGCAATTCGTGCGGCGAGCGCGCCACCGGGTCGCCATCTCGAGGCGCAGATCGACGCCTTCGCTGCGCTCCGCGTCCTGGACTTCGGCGACGCGGCCGTGGCGCCGGGTGACCCGGTGCGCTCGCACGAAGCGATACAGGCGCTCGTCGGCGACGTCGTGAGCGCTGGGGCCCTGCCCGTCGTGCTGGGGGGAGATCACTCGATCGCCGAGCCCAACATGCGTGCCTGCGCCGCGGAGCACGGCGCCTTGGGCCTGGTGCACTTCGACAGCCATACCGATACCGGGACGGAGGTGTTCGGCGTGCGCCGCTCACACGGAACGCCGATGCGCCACCTCGTCGACGAAGGACACGTCGACCCGCAGCGTTACGTCCAGATCGGACTGCGCGGATACTGGCCCGGTGAGGCCGAGTTCGCCTGGCAGGCGGAACACGGGATCACCTCCATCCTCATGCACGAGCTGCGGTCCGACGGCCTGTCCCAGGCGATCGACCGGGCCATCGCCGTGGTCGGCGATGGGCCGACCTTTCTCTCGGTCGACGTCGACGTGCTCGATCCGGCGTTTGCGCCGGGCACCGGGACGCCCGAGCCGGGCGGGCTGACCTCGGCCGAGCTGCTAGACGCGTGTCGGACGGTCGCCCGCCGCGCCCGCCTGGTGGGCATCGACGTCGTCGAGGTCCTCCCCGCCGCGATCGGATCGGCCGACGTCACCGCTTTGGTCGCAGACCGCATCGTGCGCGAGACCCTCACGGGGCTGGCCGAGCGCCGCGCTGCCGGCTGACGCCGCGGACCTCCCGCGCGGGCCGAGCAATCGAACGATCGTCGAGCGACGCGCTCAGGCGCGGACGACGAAGTCGAACGTCGCCGTCCACGCCGGCCGGCCGCGGGTCAACGCGACCAGGGTGGCGGGCGTGAAGATGCCGTCCGAAGCGTTGCGAGATTCGCCTGGGAAGTAGAGCTGCGTGGTCAGCGCGCGGCCGCCGGGCGGTTGTACCTTGACGTGGATGTGGCGGGTGCGGCCGGTGTACAGACCGGGATACACCGTGGTCAACCGGTAACGACCCTGCGCGTCCGTGAACTCGTGTCCGCGCAGCCGGTAGCCGGAGTTGTCGTAGCTCCCCCGGCCATCGGCTTGCCAGAACTCCATGCGGGCGCGCGCGACCGGTCGGCACTGCTGGGACAGGACCTGGCCCGTGAGGACGAGCGCCTGGCCGGTCGCACCCTGATCCACTCGCTCGCGCTCGGGCGAGCCGGCCTTGTAGAAAGGCCCCTCGGTCTGCTCGGGCGTGAGGCGACCAGGGACGCAGCGGGTCGCTGGCGACGAGGCCGAAGTGCTCGGCGATGCCGACGATCCGGTCTGGGAGCTCGGCGAGGAGCTCGACCCGCTTCCGCCGCAGCCGCCCGCGAGCACGACGACCGCCGCCGCCGCCGTGACCGCCGCCCGCCGCACGGCCCTAGCCGGCGCCGTGGAGCGCGCGCGCCGGAACCTCGCCCCAGAGCTGCTCGAGCCGGTAGAAGTCGCGCGTCTCGGGCGTGAAGACGTGCACGACCACGTCGAGGTAGTCCATCAGGATCCACCGGGACTCACCGAGTCCCTCGACCCGCCGCGGCAGCAGGCCGTGCTCCTGCTTCATCCCGAGGTGGACACCGTCGTGGATGGCCTTGGTCTGTCGCTCGGTGTTGCCCGAGCAGACGACGAAGTAGTCCGTGTAGCCGAGCACGCCGCGAAGGTCCAGCTCGACGATGTCCGCCGCCTTCTTCTCCTCGGCGAAGCCCGCGATCGCGTGGGCCAGGTCGGCGCCCGTCACGGCGATGCCACCGCCGATCGGTACAGGCCGCGGGCCTCGATGTAGCCGGACACGGGTTCGGGCACGAGGTAGCGGACCGGCCGGCCCTCTCGCACCCGGCGGCGGATCTCGGAGGACGACACGTCCACCCGCGGCATGTCGAGGAACAGCGGCTCGCGCGGCGCGGCGGCGCCCAGCGCCCGCCAGCGTTCGATCACGTCCTCGCGCACAGCCCCGCGGCGCTCCGCCACCGCGAAGGCGGCGAGCTCGAGCACGCGCTCCGGCTCCTTCCAGGTCGGCAGGCTCGCGGCCATGTCGCCCCCGGCGATGAAGATCAGCTCGTCCTCGGGATGACGCTCACGGAGTGCGGTCAGGCTATCGACCGTGTACGACGGGCCGCCGCGCTCGATCTCCAGCGGCGACACGGCGAAGCGCTCGTCGTCGCGCACCGCCAGCCGGCACAGCTCGAACCGGTGCTCGGCGCCCGGGTCCTCCGTCGCCTCCTTGTGCGGGGGCACGGCGACCGGCATGAACAGGACCGCGTCGAGCTCGAGCTGGGTGTAAGCCTCCTGCGCACACACGAGGTGGCCGAGGTGCGGCGGGTTGAACATCCCGCCGAGGATGCCGAGCCGAGCCGCTATGGACGAACCTGTCCGGAGCCCTCGAGCACGTACTTGAACGAGCACAGCTCGCGCACGCCGATCGGCCCACGGACGTGCAGCTTCTGCGTGGAGTTGCCGATCTCCGCGCCCATGCCGAACACGCCGCCGTCGGTGAAGCGGGTCGAGGCGTTCACGTACACGCAGGCCGCGTCCACGCCGCGCTCGAAGGCCTGGGCCGACTCGTAGGAGCGGGTGACGATCGCCTCGGAGTGGCCGCTGCCATGGACGTTGACGTGCTCGATCGCCTCCTCGACCGAGTCCACGACCCCGACGGCGAGCACGAGCGCGAGGAACTCGGTGTCCCAATCCGCGTCGGTCGCGTCGGCCAGCGAGTCGGCGAGGTCACCGGCGAGGGCCTTGGCGCGGCTGTCGGCACGCAGCTCCACCCCGGCCTCGCGCAGCGCCGACAGCGCGCGCGGCAGGAACTGGGCGGCGGCGTCGCGGTGCACGAGCAGCGTCTCCGCGGCGTTGCAGACGCCGGGGCGCTGGAGCTTGGCGTTGAGGATGATCGCCTCGGCCATGTCGAGATCCGCATCGGCGTCCACGTACACGTGGCAGTTGCCCGAGGCCGCATAGATCACGGGCACCGTGGCCACGGACTTGAGCGCCGCCTTCAGGCCTTCGCCGCCGCGAGGGATGATCAGGTCCACGAGGCCGTCCTGCGTGGCCAGCTCGGCGAGCTCGTCGCGGCCACCCCCGGCCACGAGCCCGATCGTCCCGTCGGGCAGTCCGGCCTCGGTGGCTGCGCCGGTCGCGATCGCGGCGAGCGCCGCGTTGGAGTGCGCGGCGATCGACGAGCCGCGCAGCACGATCGCGTTGCCCGATTTGACGGCCAACGCGGTGCAGTCGATCGTCACGTTCGGGCGCGCCTCGTACACGACCGCCACGACGCCCAGCGGCGTGCGCACCCGGCGGACGTCGAGGCCGTTCGGGAGTCGGAAGCCCTCGATCACCTCGCCCACGGGGTCCGGCAGCCCGACGATCGTGCGCACGTCCGACGCGATCCCCGCCACCCGGGCGTCGTCGAGCTTCAGGCGGTCGAGCAGCGCCGCGTCGAGGCCGCTCGCCCGGCCGGCCTCCATGTCGCGCTCGTTGGCCTCGAGCACCTCGGCCGTCCGCGCCTCCAGCGCCGCGGCGATCGCCTCCAGCGCGCCGTTGCGCGTGTCGGTGTCCAGGCGCGCCAGCTCGCGCGAGGCACGCTTGGCCTCGCGGCAGACGTCGGTGACGGTACGGGCGGTGGTGGCCATCCTCCGAAAAGGTTACGCGAGCACGAAATAGTCCCGGTGGACGGCCTCCTCGGTGGCCTGTGGAAGCAGCTCGCGCACGCTCGAGGTCTTCATCCCCTTGATGCGCCGCAGCTCGACCGCCGAGTAGTTGCAGATCCCCTTCCCGATGGGCCGCGGGGAGGTATCGGCGCCGTCGCGCTCGGCCACGACGACCGCATCGCCCGCATCGAAGTCACCGACCACGTCGACGATCCCCACCGGCAGCAGGCTGGTGCCGCCCTCGCGCAGCGCCCGGGCGGCGCCCCGGTCGACCAGCACCTCCCCGTGACTGGGCTTGGCGTACTTCAGCCACAGTTTGAAGCTCGAGTAGCGGGCCGAGCGCGGCGGGAAGCGCGTGCCGACGGCCTGTCCCGCCAACGCGGCCTCGAGCGCGTCGCCGGTCAGCCCGTTGGCGATGACGGCGGTGATCCCGGCCGCGGTCGCCATCTCGGCCGCGACGACCTTCGAGCGCATCCCGCCCGAGCCCAGCGGCGACCCGGCGTGCCCGATGTCCAGGTCGGCCAGGCCCTCGTAGTCGGAGACCTCCTCGACCAGGGCGGCGTCGGGGTTCGCGCGCGGGTCGGAGGTGTAGAGCCCGTCCGTGTCGGTGAGCATCACGAGCAGGTCCGCGCCGATCAGGACGGCGACCTGCGCCGCGAGGAAGTCGTTGTCGCCGAAGGAGATCTCGTCGGTCGTCGTCGTGTCGTTCTCGTTGATCACCGGGACGACCCGCCAGTCGAGCAGCTTGCGCAGCGTCTGGCGAGCGTTGAGGTAGTGCGTACGCGCGCTCATGTCGAAGAACGTCAGCAGCACCTGGGCGCTGGGCGCACCGTGGCTGGCGAGCAGCTCGTCGTAGACGCGGTAGAGCTTGCCCTGCCCGACGGCGCTCGCGGCCTGGAGCTCGTCCATCGCCCGCGGCCGCAGCGGCAGGTCGAGCTGGCGCATCCCGCGCGCGATCGCGCCGCTGGTCACGATCACGACCGCATCGCCGCCGGCATGGCGGGCAGCCACCGTCGCGCACACGCGGTCGAGGACGTCGCGGCGCACCTCGCCGGACTCGTCGGCGACGATGCTCGAACCGAGCTTGAGCACGCAGGTCGACATGTCGCGCTTGAGCTTAGGCGCTACTCGGGCCG
>JAWVFS010000172.1:0-6943 GCA_033855795.1 Solirubrobacteraceae bacterium
TGAGGCGGTGCGGCCGGCTGATGAGCTCGAGCAGGCGCCGGCGCTCCTTCGGAGTCAGCCGCTGGACGTGACGGCGCGCGACGATGGCGAGCTCCGCGGCGGCCACGAGCCTGAAGACCGGGATGCGTCGGACGGTGTTGAGCATGGGGGACTGGTACCCGGCCGACGCCGCGCCACGCGGATCCGGCCTGCCAGACGCTAGGGAGCCGAGACCGGCTTCGTGCCTTCGAGCGCCGAAGCGAGGATGCGTCCGACGTCATCCGCGGAGGCCGGCCGGGCGAACAGATAGCCCTGTCCGATGTCGCAGCCGAGCTCGCGCATCGATGCGAGCTGGCCGTCGGTTTCGATGCCCTCGGCGATGGCTGGGAGTCCCAGGGCGTGGGCGAGGCTCACGATGTTCGCGGTGATCGCCGCATCCTTGGCGTTGTGCTCCACGCCCTGTACGAACGCGAGGTCGATCTTGACCAGGTCGATCGGGTAGCGCCGGAGTTGGGCCAGCGAGGAGGACCCGGTCCCGAAGTCGTCGATGGCGATGCGAACGCCGCGGTCATGAAGCTCCTGGAGCTCGGCCCTGGCGCGATCGTGGGCGGGCTCGTCGACGACGATCGCGGTCTCGGTCACCTCGAGTCCAAGGGAGCGGGCGGGGAGCCCTGTGTCCTGGAGTACCGAGCCGACCAGTGCGGCGACCCCGCCGGCGGAAAGCTGCTTGCCCGAGAGGTTGACCCAGGTCACGAACGGCTCGGGGAGGATCCCCTGTGCCCGCCAGCGGGCGGTCTGCGCGCACGCCTCGCGCAGGACGAACTCCCCCAGCGGGATGATCAACCCGGACGCCTCCGCAATGGGGATGAACTGGGCGGGGGAGACACGCTCTCGAGTGGGAGATGTCCACCGGACGAGGGCCTCGACGCCGACGATCGCGTCGTCGCTGAGGGAGATCTCGGGTTGGTAGTGCAGGGTGAATTCGCCCCGCTGCAGTCCCAGTCGAAGCTCATGCTCGAGGCCGAGCAGCTCTCCGAGCTCCCGCGCCATGTCCTGGCGAAACACCTCATAGCGTCCGCGGCCCGCCTCCTTGGCCGCCGACATCGCCAAATCGGCGTGGCGGATCAGGTCCTCGCTCTGGCCGATGCCGCCCGTATGGAGGACGATGCCGACGCTGGCGCCGAGCGCGAGCTCGCGGTGGGCGATGTGCAGGGGGTCAGACAGGCGTTCCAGCAGCCGTGTTGCGACCGATGACGCACGTGCCTCGCCCGCTTGCTCGACGATGAGGGCGAACTCGTCACCGCCGAGGCGGGCCAGCGTGTCGCTGGGGCGTGTGATCTCCGCGAAGCGCTTGGCGACCTCCCGCAGCAGTTGGTCGCCGGCGTCGTGGCCGAGACTGTCGTTGACCTGCTTGAACCCATCGAGGTCCACGAGCAGGATGGCGAGCGGGTCGCCCGAACGGGCCGATCGGGCGAGCGCCTGGTCGAGGCGATCGCGGAACAGGGCGCGGTTCGCAAGCCCGGTCAGGCCGTCGTGAAAGGCCTGGCGGGTGAGCTCCTCTTCCAGGCGCACTCGCTCCGTCACGTCCCTGGCGTTCAGCAGGACTCCCCGCACGTGCCGGTCGCGACGCAGGTCGGTCACGTGTGCCTCGAGCTCACGCCACTCGCCGAACCGGTTGCGCATGCGGAAGACGATCTCGTGCGGCTCGCCTTGGGTCGCGGCCGCCCGTACCGCGGCGAGGTCGTCCGCATGCACGAAGCCGGCGAAGCCGTCGCCCAGCGCGTCTCCCTCCGGGTGACCGAGCATATCGGCGACCGACTGGCTGACGTAGCGGCAGCCGCCGACCCCGAAGACCAGGACGAGGTCGGTCGAGGACGTGACCAGACTGCGGAAGTGTTCGGTCTGCCGACGGGTCGCCGCGATCAGTGCGAACGCGAGTCCCATCGATGTGAGCAGCCCCGCGATCCCCAATATCACCTGGATGTCGATCAGCCGGGTGATGTTGCGGTCGGTCCCGGTGGCAATGGTCCGCGCGGCGTTCAGCGAGACGTTCGAGGTCAGAGCTGCGAGGACGCGCAGCCGCTCGACCGGGGAGCCGCTGAGGTGCTCGTGTGCGGTCACCGGCACCGCCGCCAGCGGACGGTGGGCCAGCGTTGCGGCGCCCATGGCGGTGAGGTCCGCCGCGAGCCGGCGCTCTTGGCGCAATTGGGCCCGGGCGATCGCGTCCGTCGCCGCGCTGAGCGTGGTCTCGTCGTCGTCACCGTTGACGGGTGGCGCCGTGCCGCCTTTGAGAAGGACGTCGGCGCTGCGCCGGAGAATCGATGCCGTGACCCCCGGGTTGACCTGAACGCCGGCGCGCGCGAGCAGCACCTCCTTCACGTAGCGCTCCGCCAGCGTGCGCTGGCGTGCGGCCACCTCGACCACCACGCCTCGATTCTGTGAGCGCGACGTCGCCGAGATCGACAGGACGACGCTGACGACCGAGAACAGCGCGAACGTGGCCAGGATTGCGCCGATGACGCGACGCCCTCGGACGGCCAGGGGAGCGAATCTGGTGGTGCGCCGCATCAGCGCACCACCAGGTCGACGTGCATCCCGCCCAGATAGTGGCCGGCCATATTGCAGAACAGCACGTAACGGCCCGGTGCGAGGTGCGCCCGCAGGCTCTCTGCGGTGCCCGCACCACGGCCGTCGAGCGTCGCCACCGTGGCGGACTTGACGGCATCCTCGTCGACGGTCAGACCGTCGGCACGAAGCGGAAGGCGCGATCCATCGGTGCGCACCACGAGGAGCTCGTGCGTATCCGGGCCGCGATTGCTCACAGCGAAGCGCACATCGCCGGACCTCAGCCGCTGACGCCCGGAGCGACCATCGACCGAGATGCGGAAGTCGCGTTCGGTCACGGTGGCCGGCTTAGCGTCGTCTCGCGGCGCGGATTGCCTGCCAGCGCATCCCGGCAGGGCGATGAGAGCCAAACCGGAGACGAGCAAGGTCAACTCACGCTTCGCGGGACGCACGGTCTAGGTATCGAGACGATCGGCGCGCCCCTTTAGCGCTGAGGCGGGGCGAGTTCTCGCGGGTAGGGGCCTCTCCCCGGCGTGAACGACGACGACCGCGCGACCATCCTGATCGTGGAGGACGACGAGGCCACGCGCCGCTTCCTCGGCGACAACCTCACGGCCGACGGCCACGACGTCTTGGTGGCCGACACCGGGCGCGACGGGCTGCGGATGCTCGAGTACAAGTACCCGGACGTGGCGGTCGTGGACCTCGCGCTGCCCGACCTCGACGGCCTCGACGTGATCGCTCGGGTGCGCGGCGCCGACGGGGTGGCCACGCGGATCAACCCGGACACACCGCTGCTCGTCCTGACGGGCCGCGACGGCGAGCTCGACCGCCTGCGCGGCTTCGAGCGCGGGTGCGACGACTACATGGTCAAGCCGTTCAGCTATCCAGAGCTGCGGCTGCGGATCGCCGCCCTGCTGCGTCGCGCCGACCGCGGGATGCGGCGCGGGCGGCTGCGCGTGGGGGAGCTGGAGGTCGATCCGCCGTCCCGGAACGTCACGCTGCGGGGCCGGCGCGTCGAGCTCTCCCAGAAGGAATTCGCGCTGCTGCGCACGCTGGCCGCCGAGCCCACGCGCGTGTTCACCAAGGAGGAGTTGCTGCGCACCGTGTGGGGCTTTCGCTCGATGGGTTCGACGCGGACCCTCGACTCGCATGCCTGCCGGCTGCGGCGCAAGCTCGGAGCCGACGGGGATCGGTTCGTCGTCAACGTGTGGGGCGTCGGCTACCGGTTGATCGACGGCTTGGCGGCCGCGTGAGCTCGGGTCTGGCATGGCTGGGGTGGGGGCTGGCGTTCGCGGCGCTCGGCGCCGGCATGCTCGCCCAGCGCGAGCTCGGGCGCCGTATGGAGCTGGTCGCGCGCGCCTCCCATGAGCTGCGCGGCCCGCTCACCGCCGCGCGGCTCGGCCTCCACCTCGTGGCCCGCGGACGAGGCGCGCCGGCCGAGCGGCTCGCGGCGATCGACCTCGAGCTGCGGCGCGCCGGGCTCGCGCTCGACGACCTCCATGCCGCGCGGGCCGGGCGCCGTGCCCGCGATCGTCTCGAGACGGTGGCCGTCGCCGAAGTGCTGCGGGACGCCGTCGCCGTCTGGCGGCCCGTGGCTCGCGCCCGGGGAAGGGAACTCAGGCTCGATTGGCGTCCGGCGGACGCCGCCGTGCACGGCGATCGCCTGCGGCTGGCGCAGGCGTGCGGAAACCTGCTGGCCAACGCGATTGAGCACGGGCAGGGACCGGTGCGGGTGCGGGGCCGGGCCGCCGGTGCCCGCGTGCGGATCGAGGTCATGGACGACGGCCCCGGGCTGTCCGAGCCGGTGGCCGCACTCGCTCGCCGTCCGCGCGCGGGCCGAGGGCGTCGCGGTCGCGGCCTGGCGATCGCCGCCGAGATCGCCGCGCGCCACGGCGGGCGGCTCGCCGCCGCTCCGGCCGCGAGGGGCGGGCGCATCGTGCTCGAGCTGCCGGTGGCCGGGCAGGCCGTCCGCGCGCGTCCTGCATGAGTCGCCGGCGACGTGCGGCGTTGCTGCTCGGTCTGGCGCTCGTCCTCGGCGGCCTGGCCGCGGCCGACGTGTCGCGGCGGGAGGCCGCGCTGGCGCGCAAGCTCGGTCCTGCGGTCGGGGTCGTCGTGGCCCGTCAGGGCCTCGCTCCGGGCGACCGCGTCGCCGCGGACCGCCTGGCCGTCCGCCGCGTTCCGGCGCGCTACGCGCCGACCGGGGCTTTGGGCTCCCCCGGTGAGGCGGTGGGCATGCGGGTGGTTGCGGCGATCCCGGCCGGTGCCTATGTCACGGCCGGTGCGCTCGGCGGCGGCGCCGGGTCGGGCGGGGGACCGGGCGGCCCCTCGTTGCGCCCCGGCGAGCGCGTCGCTGACCTCACCGCGGCTGGTCCCGCCGATCTCGTTACGCCCGGAGGACGCGTGGACGTGCTCGTCACGCGCGATCCAGCACATGGGGGACCCGGACAGACCGCGCTGGCCCTCGAGGACGTCGAGGTGCTCGCCGCCGCCCCGGCCGAGCCGGGGGAGGGCGCCGGCGCCGGCGTGGCGCGCGTGCGCGCATCGCTGCGGGTCACGGTGCGCCAGGCGGTGTTCCTCGCCGCCGCGCAGACCTTCTCCCGTGAGGTGCGGCTCCTGCCGCGGGCGCCCGGTGACGATCGCCGCGGCGCGGCCGGGCTGGTCGTCGGCGCGGACCTCGCTCCGTAGGCGCGCCCCCGGCCGCGCGCCGGGCGTCGAGTCCCCGACATGCGGGCTCAAGCATTTCGCCCCAGGGCCCGATGAGAACCCCGAGGCACTTCCGCATGCGTAAGTCCCGTTCCCTCCAGGTGATGACAGCGACCGCGCTCTGCGCGCTGGGTCTGCTGCTCGTTTCGGTCGTCGGCGGCCAGGCTGCCACGGCCCCGAAGATCACCCGCGTCAGCCCACTCAAGCTGGGCGTCGGCGACGTGCTGACGATCCGCGGCTCAAACTTCGTCTCGGGCAGGAACCGCAACTACGTCATCTTCCAGCGCCCCCGCGCCCGCGCCGTGTTCGTCAAGGCCGACACAGCGACGAAGACCAAGATCACGCTGGTGGTTCCCGCCAAGCTCGTTCCCTTCCTCTCGCGCAGGGGCGGCGCGGCCATCTTCACGCGATTCAACCTGCGCGTGCTCGGGCGCCGTCTGAGCCCGATCTACACTCGCAAGAGCCTGTCCCCGCTCGTCGGCCCGCTGCGGAGCGGCCGGCAGGCGCCGGTCTCCAATGCCGACTGCGTCAACGGCGTTCCGACCGGCCGGTCCGATGACTCCGACAAGGACGGCCTCTCGGACACGCTCGAGCGGCAGATCCACCTCGATCCGTGCAACGCGGATACCGACCGCGACGGCGTGCCGGACGGCTACGAGTACATGGCCGCCCTCGACCTCAACAGCAAGGCGCTGCCCTACCCCGGCAAGCGGCCGTATCCGAACCCGCTCGATCCCACCGACGCCAACATCGACCACGACGGCGACGGCATGACGATGGCCGAGGAGTACGCCGGTTGGGTGCGCTACGCGGACAGCAAGTTCCCGCTCAACATGAGCGACGGGACGCAGAACACCGGCGGAGTCCAGGGCGTCCCTGCCGGCAAGGAGTACCTCGACCTCAACGGCGACGGCAAGCTCACCGACGACGAGCGGGACATCGACAACGACAACCTGAGCAACTGGGTCGAGGCCCACGGTCCGCTGGTCTACGGCTGGTGGCAGATCCCCTACAAGCAGGAGAAGCTCTATTCCCCGGAGTACCCGGGTGTGGACTGGCTCGATGCGGACAGCGACGGCGACGGCCTGATCGACGGTCTCGACGACCAGGACCACGACGGCTGGAACAACATGAGCGAGGTCAGCCGCACCACCTACTGGGTCAACCCGTACAACCCCTGCCTGCCGGACTGGAAGTCCCCGACCTGCTCGCTGCATCCGCCGCCGCCCGAGACCGCCTGGCCTCCCTTCGGCACCGGTGACAGCGGTTTCGTGCCCGCCGACGGCTCTCCGCCCGGGACTCCGCTCACCTGCGCGGCAAACCCCGCGCGCTGCGCGCACGGCTAGCGCCCCGCGTCCGGTCGAGCCGGACCGAGCCTGTTACCTCCGGCCGTTTCGGGCATACCTATAGGCAGATGGAATCCCGCAGCCACACCGGCCACGTCGTCTGCCCCGCGTGCGGTTACGAGGTCGGCCTCGGCGTCGTATCCGAGCCGGGCCGCTGCCCGCACTGCGAGGAGCCGCTGATGCTCACCGTCGAGATGCGCGCGCTCACCCCGGACCAGATCCGCGCCGAGGTCGAGCGCCAGGCGGCGCGCCTCCGGCGACCGGGTGAGCACGTGGACCTGCGCGCCCTCGTGCCGCGCGACCTGCGCCGCGAGATGAGCCGACGCGCCGTATCCGTAGATGCCGAG
>JAWVFS010000173.1:0-2907 GCA_033855795.1 Solirubrobacteraceae bacterium
CAAACGCGGTATAAACGGCGCGGCAGGGCCAACACCGCAGCTTTTTTCGGCGACACGCGTTAGAGATAGGCGGGAGGCAGCCAGCGTGTCCGATCGCAGCGCAGACGACGTCCCCTTGACCGAGCCAGCCCACACCTGGAAGCCCGCGTTCGGGCAAATGAGCGCCGACGCCTTCGAGCACGGCGCCGAGGACCCGGCAAAGGTCCCCATCCTGGGCATCCCGCTCGCATTGACCGACTACGACCGCACGATGCAGTGGATCGACGACATGGTCTCGGCGCGCCGGCGCGGCTACGTCTCCGCCGCGGCCGTGCACCTCGTGATGGTGTCCCAGGAGGACGCCGAGACGCGCGAGGCCGTGCTCGGCTGCTCGCTCACCGTGCCGGATGGCCAGCCGCTCGTGTGGGCCATGCGCTCGCTCGGCCACGACGCCTCGCGGGTCTACGGTCCCGAGCTGATGGCCCGCTACTGCGAGCGCTCGGCCAAGACCGGGACCCGCATGTACCTCTACGGCGGCCGCAACCAGGGCGCGCTCGTGCAGCTGGCGCTCAACCTGCGCCAGCGCTATCCCGGCGTCAAGATCGTGGGCGGGTACTCGCCCCCCTTCCGGGCGCTGAGCGACGAGGAGAGCGACCGGGTCATCGACGACATCAACGGCTGCGGTGCCGACGTCGTGTGGGTCGGCATCGGCCAGCCCAAGCAGGAGCGGTGGATGGCGGACTTCCGCGACCGGCTCGAGGCGCCCGTGCTGGTCGGTGTCGGCGCGGCCTTCGACTTCCACGCCGGCCTCGTCCCGCAGGCGCCGGACTGGATGCAGCACATGGGCCTGGAGTGGCTGTTCCGGCTGGCCCACGAGCCTCGGCGCCTGTGGCGGCGCTACCTGCACTACAACCCGCGTTTCATCTCCGGGTTCGCGCGCCAGTACGCGCGCTCCCGGCTGTTCGGACGCGGATCCTGAGCCGGACGCAGGACCGCCGGCCGCTACCCTCCACGGGCCTCTGATGCCGCTGGACGTCTCGATCATCGGGTTGGGCCGCGTGGGCCTGCCGCTCGCACTGTCGTTCGCCGACCGCGGGCTGTCCGTGCTGGGCGTGGACAACGACCCGGACCGCCTGGAGGCCGTCCGGGCGGCCCGCATGCCCTTCGACGAGGCCGGGACGCAGGAGCTGCTGGAGCGCGTTTCGGAGTCGAGTCGGCTATCGCTCTCCGACCGCGTCGTGGACGCCGCGCAGGCCGACCACGTGGTGATCACGCTGGGCACGCCGTCGTTCTCCCACATCGAGATCGACATGCGCGCGATCCGCTCCGCCCTGGACGACCTCCTGCCCGTGCTCCGGCCTGGCCACAGCCTGATCCTGCGCTCGACGATCGCGCCAGGTACGACCGACTTCGTCGCCGGCTACCTGGCCAAGCAGCGCGGGTTCGACATCGGCGAGGAGATCTTCGTCGCCCACGCGCCCGAACGGATCGCCGCCGGACGCTTCCTCGAGGAGATCGGGACGCTGCCGTGCATCGTCGGCGGCGTGGGCGAGCACTCGGGCGAACAGGTGGGGCGGCTGTTCGAGGTCTTCGGCGCGCCGATCGTGCAGACCACGCCGGTCCAGGCGGAGCTGGCCAAGATCTGGACGAACATCCTGCGCTACACGCACTTCGCCCTGCCCAACCTCCTGATGATGGACTGCGAGCAGTACGGGGCCAACGTGTTCGACGTCATCGACCTGATCAACCGCGACTACCCGCGCGGCGGGATCGCGCGACCGGGCCTGACCGCCGGCTCCTGCCTGCGCAAGGACTTCGCCTTCTCGGAGGAGCGCTCGCACGCGCCGGGCATGCTGCTCGCCGTCTCACGCGTGAACGAGTCGGTCCCGCAGTTTCTCGTGGAGGGAATCAAGCGCCGCACCGGCGGGGACCTGGCGGGGCGCAAGGTCGCCGTCCTCGGCCTCGCCTTCAAGCGCGACACCGACGACGAACGCGATTCGCTGTCGCACAAGCTCGTCCGCCTGCTCGAGCGCGAGCTGGCCGACGTCGCGGTGCACGACCCGCGCGTGGCGACGCCGACCCAGCCCTTCGGCGAGACCGTGCTCGATGCCCAGGTCATCGTGATCGCCACCAACCACTCCGACTTCGAGCGCCCGGGGACGCTGCAGGCGATCGCGGACAGCGCCGCGTCGGACTGCCTGATCGTGGACCCGTGGAACTCCCTCGGCGCGGCGCAGGTGTTCGCCTACGCCCCCGAGGTTGCCGCGCTCACGGCGGCCCGGTGAGCCGCGTCCTGGTCACGGGCGGCGCCGGCACCATCGGCGCGGCCGTGGTGCGCCGCCTGCTGGCCGACCCCGCCTTCGAGGTGCGCGTCTCCGACCAGCGCGAGGCGCCGACCTGGATGCGCGAGGGGTGTGAGATCCACACCGGCGACCTGCGCGACCTCTCCGAGTCCCGGCGCGCCTCCGCGGGCTGCGCACGGGTCATCCACCTCGCGGCGATCGTGGGCGGCATCGCCAACTTCCACAGGCTCCCGCACACCCTGACCGAGGTGAACAACGCGCTCTACAACTCGGTCGTGCGCGCGGCGCTCGACCACGACGTCGAGCGCTTCGTGTACGTCAGCTCGTCGATGGTGTTCGAGCGCGCGACCGAATTCCCGACGACCGAGGAGCACCTGGAGGATTGCCCGACGCCACGCTCGGCCTACGGCTTCTCCAAGCTCACGGGCGAGGTGTACTGCCGGGCGGCACACGACGAGCACCGGCTGCCCTACACGATCTGCCGCCCGTTCAACGCCTACGGGCCGGGTGAGATGCCCGACGACGAGCCGGGCATCGCCCACGCGGTGCCCGACCTGATCCGCAAGGCGCTGACCGGGCAGTCCCCGCTGGAGATCTTCGGCTCGGGCGAGCAGACGCGGACGCT
>JAWVFS010000174.1:0-7847 GCA_033855795.1 Solirubrobacteraceae bacterium
CCGCGCTGCGCTTCTGCTCCGGGGATACCGTCAGGCCGGTGCCGCCGTTGGACAGCGTCTCGGCACCCGACGGCTTCAGGACCTGGGGGGTGGGGGACCCGGTCGTCGCCATCGCCCCGAAGAGCCCCAGGAGGTAGAAGCCGTTCATGTCCGTGCGGATCGCCTTGGGCGCCTCCCAGGAGACCCACGGCAGCCGGAAGAACGTGCCGATCGAGACCACCCGGCCCTTGATCGCACTCAGGATCTGCTGCTGGCGCTTGGCCCGGTCGAGGTCGTCCTCGCCCGGGCGGCACTCGTTCTTGCGCGTGCGCGCGAGGGTCAGCGCCTGTTGGCCGTCGAGGTGGTGCGTGCCCGCCGGGAGGATCAGCGTCGAGCCTCCGTTTCGCTTTCCTCCGCTGATGTTCGATCTGACGCAGGGACCCGTGTAGTCGATGCCGCCCAGGGCGTCGATGAAGTCCGGGAAGTTCTGGAAGTTGACCTCGACGAGGTGGTTGATCTTGATGCCGAGGAACTGCTTGACCGTGGTGATCGTGAGCGCCGGTCCGCCGATCGCGTAGGCGGCGTTGATCTTGTCGCGGCCGTGCCCGGGGATGTCGACGATCGTGTCCCGCGGAATCGAAAGGCGGGCGCTGTGGCCGGCGCCCACGCGCATCAGCATGATCGTGTCCGAGCGCGGTGCTCCGCAGCCGCCCGCCGGGCAATCCCGGGCGCGGCCCGGGCGGGCGTCGGAGCCCAGGACGAGGACGTTGTTGGCCGAGGTCAGCGGGAAGCCCCCGTCGAGGGCCGACTTGGCCTGGTCGGACACGTTGGACTGCTCGATCTGGGCGCTGACGAGGAAGACGACCAGCGACAGGCCGATCCAGGCCGCGATCGCCAGCAGGATCCACTTGACGACGCGGCCCGGGGTGATCGGTTTCCGCGGGCGTCCGTCGCCGTCCGCGCGGCGCGATTCGCGCAGCTCGTCGAAGCCCGGCTCTCCCGCTCGGCCGGGCGCCTTGAACCAGCGCGGGCGCGAGCGATAGAGCTTGTACTCGGGCGGTCCGGAGGGCCCTCCGGCGCCCTCCCGACGGCCTGGATCGTCGGCCATAGGGCCGTGTATGGTGGCCGACATGGCGGCGGACTGCGTTATCGGCGTCGACCTCGGTGGCACGAAGGTGCTCGCCGGCGCCGTCGATGCCGAGCAGCAGGTCCACCACCGCGCGCAGCGCACGGTCTTCGGCCTTGCGCAGGCACCGCTGCTCGAGGCGATCGCGGATGCGGTCGAGGAGGTGCGCGCCGCCGCGCCCGACGCGCCCGAGGCGGCCGGCTTCGGGATCCCGTCGCTGATCGACCAGGCACACGGCACGGCGGTGATGTCGGTGAACCTGCCGATCGCCGACATGCCGTTCCGAGACGTCATGTCCGAGCGGCTCGACCTGCCGGTGTTCATGGACAACGACGGCAACGTGGCCGCGCTGGCCGAGCACCGCTACGGTGCCGCGCGCGGCACCCACCACTCCCTGATGCTCACCGTCGGTACCGGTATCGGCGGCGGGCTGATCCTCGACGACGAGATCTTCCGCGGCGCCACGGGCTCGGGCGCCGAGCTCGGCCACATGGTCATCGACCACGACGGCCCGCGCTGCCAGGGCAACTGCCCCAACCATGGCTGCCTGGAGGCCGTCGCCTCCGGGACCGCGCTCGAGCGAGAGGCCAACGCGTTGGCGCCCGAGCGCCCGGGGTCGGCGATCGAGAAGGTGATCGCCGAGGGGCGCGAGCTGACCGGGTCGCTGGTGACCGAGCTGGCCCACGACGGTGACGAGGCCGCGCGCGAGGCCATCACCCTCATCGGCACGCGCCTCGGCGTGGGCATCGCGAACTACGTCAACATCTTCAACCCCGAGGTCGTGGTCATCGGCGGCGGGGTGATCGCCGCCGGCGACCTCCTGCTCCAGCCGGCCCGCGACGAGGTCGCCGTGCGCGCGCTGCGGCCCAACAAGGACATCGCCAGGATCGTGCCGGCGCACTTCGGCAACGAGGCCGGAATGCTCGGCGCCGCGGCATTGGCCTTCGACGGCATCGCCCGTCGCGAGGCCGCCGGAGCGTGAACCCGGCCGGCGCGGGGCGCCTGGTCGTCTGCCCGACGCCGATCGGCAACCTCGAGGACGTCACCCTGCGCGTCCTGTCCGCGCTGCGCGACGCCGACGTGGTCGCGTGCGAGGACACGCGCCACACGCGTGTCCTGCTGGACCGCTACGGGGTCCAGGCGCGGTTGGTCTCCTACCACGAGCACAACGAGCGGGCGCGCGCGGCGGAGCTGGTCAAGCGCATGCAGGCGGGGGAGACGGTGGCGCTCGTGTCCGACGCGGGCATGCCGCTCGTATCCGACCCGGGCTTCGTGCTCGTGCAGGCCTGCGTGGCCGCGGGGCTGGCCGTCGAGGTGCTGCCGGGCCCGTCGGCCGCGCTCGCGGCGCTCGTCGCCTCGGCCCTGCCCGCCGAGCGCTGGCGCTTCGCCGGCTTTCTGCCGCGCAAGAAGGGCGAGCTGCGCGCGCTGCTGGCGGAGGCGACCGAGACCCTCGTGGCGTTCGAGTCGCCGAGGCGCGTGGCGGCGTCGCTGGCGGTGCTGGCCGAGCTCGACCCCGACCGCCCCGTGGCGGTCTGCCGCGAGCTGACCAAGGTGCACGAGGAGATCGTGCGCGGAAGCGCCGCGGAGCTGGCGGCGCGCTATGCGAAGGGGGCGCCGAAGGGCGAGATCGTGCTCGTCATCGCCGGTGCTGAGGGATCTGACGTCGAAGAGGGTCGGGCGCAGGCCGCGGTGCGGCGCCTGGTGGATGCGGGCGCCAAACCCCGCGAGGCGGCCAGGGTCGTGGCCGACCTCACCGGCGTGCCGGCGAACGCGCTGTACCGCGCGCTGACCTGATCCCGCCGGCGTCGGGGGCACGCTGCCGCCAGCCCGCGCGCCCGACGTCGCACAGGCTGCGGTCACCAGCGGTCCGCGGAGGCGATCGAAGACCTCGACCCGATACCCGCGGGCGCGCAGTCGCGCTGCAGGAGCTGCCCGACGAACCCGCTGCCCCCGGTGATCGTGACGGTCCTGACGGTCATCCCGGTGCAGGGCGGAGCGCGCCCCGCGTCGCTAGTTCGCCAGGCCGCCGAGGACGGTGTAGGGGTGCATCTCGCGCCAGACCTCCTGCCCGTTCGGCTCGACGATGAGCTCCGTATCGGCCGGAGCCTCGTCGCGCAGGCGCTGGGCGAGGGCACGGGCGTCGTCCTCGGTCTCGGCGCCGACGAGCAGGTAGCGCCAGCGGCGGGTGACCAGGATCCCTTCGCTCTCGAGCTGCTCGGCCAGGGCGCTGGCGTCGTGGCGGCTCGGCAGGCCGAGGCGAACCTCCCATTCGGGGTAGCCCTGCTCGCGGGAGCGCTCGCGGTCGTCGGACTCCTCGCGCCGATGCTCGATCTGCTCCTCCGCCGGCGAGTCCTCGGGCATCGGGACCTCGGGCGTCTCCCAGTGCTCCTCCTCGGGATGCCAGCGCTGGAGCGTCACCGCGGTCTCCGGGAGTCCGTGTTCGGTGAGGAGCGGCCGGAGCGCGGTCTGGGCTGCGCGGACCTGCTCCTCCGAGTCGCCGTAAACGAACAGGTGCGGACCGTCGTGGGTCACCGCAACCCGCCCGCCCAGCGCGTCGCGCGCCTCGTGGACCAGCTTGTCGCGGCCGATCGCCTCGACGAGGCGCTCCAGCGCGGGGGCCTCGCCCACCTCGATCATCAGTCGCCAGTCGTCGGACATCGGCGGGGATCGTCGCACACGGGCGCGCCTGGCCGGCTGGAAGGCCTCGAGTGGTCGATTTGGGTACCCATCGTGTACCAAATCGACCAACCGGCGCTTGGCGGGACGGCAGGGCCGCGACTGACGCACCGCGTGTGACGGGACGGCGACGCCTTCGTTCCAACGGATCCGCGTAGGGCCGCAGCCGGATCCCTTGCCCGTACGGTGGCCCAGCGTGCCCCCACCCGCCCTCATTGCCCTCCTGCTCGTTGCTGCTTTTTCGGTGCCGCCCCCAGCCGGCGCAGCCTCCTGGCGATGGCCGATCCACGGACCAGTCAGCCAGCACTTCGCCTACACACCCGCGACACCGTTCGAGCGCGGCCAGCGCCGCGGCATCGTCATCGGCGGAGCCCCGGGGACGCCCGTCCGCGCGGCCTGCGCCGGCCGGGTGAGCTTCGCCGGCGCGCTGCCCCACCGCCGCGCCGCGGGCGTGACGGTCAACTGCGGCGCATGGACCGCGACCTACCTTCGGCTCGCCTCCGTCGCGGTCCGGCGTGGCGACCGCGTCGCGGTCGGCGACCACCTCGGCCGCGTCGGTGCCCGCGGTCTGCACCTCGGCGCCCGGCGCACCGGCCGGCGCTGGGCCTACGTCGACCCGCTCTCCCTGCTCAGAGGCGATCCCGACGGGCGTCCCGCACCGCTCGTCCGCGCGCCGCACTGGCGGACCGGCCCCGGGCCGCTCGCCACGAAGCCGAGCCCGGCACCGTTCCCGCTTCCGCTCCGATGGTCCGTGCCGGTGGCGGTCGCGGCGCGACCCGCCGTCCCGGTGGTGGCGTGGCTCGGCCTGGCGCTGCTCGCCGCCGGTCTGCCCGCGTTGCAGATCGGACGCGTCCGCCGGCGCCGGCGCCAGGCCGCGCGGCGCTCCTACGCGCCGCCGGAGGTCGCGTAGCGCTTGGCCTCCTCGGCCAGCGCGATCCAGTTCCCGTCGCCCGGGGCGATGACCGCCCAGTCCTTCCTCGTCAGTCGGCCACGAGGGCGGAGCCTATCCTTCTCCGATCGTGTCGTTCTACATCACCACGCCGATCTACTACGTCAACGCCGAGCCCCATCTCGGCCACGCGTACACGTCGATCGCCGCCGACATCCTCGCGCGGCATCATCGTCAGCGTGGAGAGGACGTCTTCTTCCTCACCGGCACGGACGAGCACGGCGAGCCGGTGGCGGAGGCCGCTCTGCAGGCAGGCGTCACGCCGCGCGAGCTCGGCGACCGATACGCGCCGCGCTTCCGCGACCTTCTGGCGCGCCTGAACGCGACAAACGACTTCTTCATCCGGACGACCGATCCCCAGCACGAGGCGGCCGTGCAGGAGATTCTTCAGCGCGTCCACGACAACGGCTACGTCCACAAGGGGATCTACGAGGGCTGGTACTGCACGCGCTGCGCGGACTTCAAGACCGAGTCGGAGATCGGGCCGGACAACACGTGTCTCATCCACCTCATCCCGCTCGTTCGCGAGAAGGAGGAGAACTGGTTCTTCGAGCTCTCGCGCTTCCAGGAGCGGCTCGAGCGCCTCTACGCCGAGCGCGACGACTTCGTCCTGCCCCGAACCCGCGCCAACGAGGCGCAGTCGTTCATCGCCCAGGGCCTCCAGGACGTCTCGCTCACCCGTCAGAGTCTGAAGTGGGGCGTCCCGGTCCCGTGGGACGAGACACAGGTCTTCTACGTGTGGTTCGACGCGCTGCTCAACTACGTCACCGCGCTCACCTACGCCCGCGAGGGAGAAGACCTCACAAACACCTTCTGGCCGGCCAGCTTCCAGCTGATCGGCAAGGACATCCTCAAGTTCCACTGCGTGTACTGGCCGGCGCTGCTGATGGCCGCCGGCTACGAGCTGCCGGAGCACCTGTTCGTCCACGGCTTCCTGCTGATGGACGACAAGAAGATGTCCAAGTCGCTGGGCAACGTGCTGGACCCGTTCGGCGTGATCGACCGCTTCGGGGCTGACGCGCTCCGCTTCTACTGCTTTCGCGAGGTTCCCTTTGGCCAGGACGGGTCGATCTCCCCGGCCGGCTTCGAGACCCGGTACGAGACCGAGCTCGCCAACGACTTCGGGAACCTGGCCAGCCGGACCCTGGCCATGCTCGACCGGTATCGCGACGGCGCCGTGCCCCAAGCCGATCCCGATCCAGCGCTGGCAAGCGACTTCGACAGCCTGGCGCCGCGGGTGACCGAGCTGCTCGACCGCGCCGAGCTGACCGCCGCGCTGGAGGAGATCTGGGAGCGGGTGCGCCGGCTCAACCGCTACGTCGAGGAGCGCGCTCCCTGGCAGCTGGCCAAGGATCCGAACGCGGCCGGCGAGCTCGACCAGACCCTGTACAGCCTGTCCGAGGGGCTGCGGGTGGTGACGCTGCTGCTGCACCCCTACATGCCGGAGGCGACCGGCAAGCTGCTGGCCGCGCTCGGGCAGACCGAGCTCGAGCTCGCGGCCGCCGAGTTCGGACTAAGCCCCGGCGGCGCGGCGACCACCGCGCTCGAGCCGCTGTTCCCCAAGCGGTGATCGACAGCCACACGCATCTCGACCACTGCGAGCCGCCGGACGCCGAGCTCGTCGCCGCCGCGGAGCGGGCCGGCGTCACCCGCATGGTCACGATCGGCACCGACGGCGCCTCCTGCCGCGCCGCCCTTGCGGCCGCCGAGGCCTTCCCGCAGGTGTACGCCGCGGTCGGTCGCCACCCGCACGAGTCGGCCGGGTTCGACGACGCGGACCTGGCGGAGCTGCGCGCGCTGGCGGCGCACGATCGCTGCGTCGCGATCGGGGAGACCGGGCTGGACTACTACCGCGACCTAGCCCCGCGCGCCGACCAGGGGCGAGCCTTCGCGGCGCAGGTCGGCCTGGCGCGGGACACCGACAAGCCGCTGATCATCCACACGCGTGCGGCTGACGAAGACACCCTCGCCGTGCTGCGCGAGCAGGCCGCCGGGGTGCGCGTGATCCTGCACTGCTTCTCGATGCCCGACCGGCTCGACGAGTGCCTGGCCGCCGGGTACTGGATCTCCTTCGCGGGCAACGTCACGTACCCGAAGGCCGTCGACCTGGCTCGGGCCGCGGTGCGTGTGCCGCTCGACCGGCTGCTCGTGGAGACCGATGCGCCGTACCTGGCCCCCCAACCCGTGCGCGGCCAGCCGAACGAGCCCGCCAACGTGGTCCACACCGCGCGACAGATCGCCGAGCTGCGGAGGCTCGGAGACGAGGAGCTCGAGGCCGCCGTCGAGCGCACGGCCGCGGGGCTGTTCGGATGGTGAGCACGCCCACAGACCTCCCCGTCCAGCCGAGCCTGCGCCGGCTGCGGAAGTTCGGCGTGCGTCCCAACCGCGAGCTCGGACAGAACTTCCTCGTCGATTCCAACCTGCTCGACGTGATCGGGCGGCTGGCCGAGCTCGACGAACGCGATGTCGTTCTCGAGGTCGGCGGCGGCCTGGGCGTGCTGTCGGAGTACCTGGCGCCGCGCGCTGCGTTCCTCCACGTCGTCGAGGTCGACCGTGCACTGGAGCCCGCTCTGCGCGACGCGCTCGATCCGTTCGCGAACGCCGCGCTGCACCTCGCCGATGCGACCGAGCTCGACCTGCCGGCACTGGCCCCGGCGCCGACGAAGGTCGTGGCCAACCTGCCCTACGGGATCGCCGTGACCGCGATCCTGCGCACGATCGAGGAGCTGCCGGGAGCCACCCGCTGGGTTGTCATGACCCAGCGCGAGGTCGGCCGGCGGCTGGCGGCCGCTCCCGGCACGCGCGCCTACGGCCTCCCGTCCGTGCTCGCCCAGCTGGCGTGCGACGTGCGCGTCGCCCGCGCGGTCTCGCGCAACGTGTTCCACCCGGTACCGAACGTGGACTCCGTGCTGGTCGTGCTCGAGCGCCGCGGCCCGGCGGCCTCGCCGGAGGTGCGCGCGCTCGCGCGCGCGGCCTTCGCCCACCGGCGCAAAGCGCTCGCTGGGTCGCTGGCGTTGGCCCACGACGCGCCCGAAGGGGTGCGCGAGCGCGCCCGGGCGGCGCTCGAGGAGATGGGTCTGCCGGCCGACGCGCGCGCCGAGCGCCTCGCGCCGGGGG
>JAWVFS010000175.1:0-6887 GCA_033855795.1 Solirubrobacteraceae bacterium
TGGGGACGATCTGGCCGTCGACCTCGAGCAGGAGGCCGTCAGAGCCCTCGACGACTTTCGCGTCCGCGGGCGTGGTCGTATCCGTTGCAGCCATGAAGGTCGAAGGTTAGCGAGCTTCAGGCGAGCGGCATGGACTCCTGCCGCCGTATCATCCGGCGGCCATGCCCAAGCGAGCCACCAAGCGGGGCGCGGAGCGCACCCCCCTGTCCGGTGACTACGACGTCCTCATCTGCGGAGCGTCGTTCGCCGGGCTTGCGGTCGCGCGCGAGTTGACCGGCTCGGGCGCACGCGTGCTGATGATCGATCGCTATGAGGTCGGCGAGCGCCAGACGTCGGCCTGCGGCATCCCGACCGTGTGGATGCACGCGCTCGGGGTGGAGGACGCCATCCAGCAGACCTTCGCCTCGCTGCTCGTGCACACGCCCCACGGGAGTGTGCGCTGGGCGCTGCCCTGGTCGTTCTCCACCTTCGACTACCGCACGATCTGCGAGCTGCTGCGCGCGCAGTCGCCGGACGTGCCGTTCGAGACCGCCAAGGTGGACGGGCGCACGGGCGACGTCGTCCACACCGACCGCGGCGACCTGCGCGCCGGGTTGATCGTCGACGGGCTCGGCTGGCGCCGCCTGCTCGGCGGCGGCGACAGCGTCCAGCCGCCCGAGGCGCGCCTGTCGCGCGGCCTGGAGGTGCACCCGTTCGGCGGCGGGCCGGAGATGGAGCTGTGGATCGACCGCTCCTACGTACCCGCGGGCTACGGCTGGAGCTTCCCGGCCGACGAGGAGGTGCGCGTCGGCGTGGGCTCCTTCGACCCGCGCTTCCACGTCAAGGAGCCGACGGTGCGCCTGGCGGAGGACATCGAGCGCGACCCTGTGCGCTTCCAGGGGAACTGGATCCCGCACCAGATCCGACCGGCGACGGGCGACGGCCTGTTCTTCGTCGGCGACTCGGCGGGACACTGCGTCCCGACGACCGCCGAGGGCATCCGCACGGCGCTGTACTTCGGCGTCGCCTGCGGGCGCGAGCTGCGCGCCGTGGTCGAGGGCCGGCAGACGAAGGACGAGGCACTGCGGCGCTATCACGACTTCAGCCGGGCACACGCGTGGAAATTCGATTGGCTTCTGCGCGTGCAGTGGCTGGTGCCGCGCGTGCCGCCGAGATTGCTCCACCTCGGCCTGCGTCTGCTGGCGCGGCGGCGGGTGAGCCGGTGGGCGTTCGAGCACTACCTCGCGATCGCGCCGCCCGAGTTCGTGACGGCGCCGCCCGCGAGCTCCGCCAGGGCAGGCCGGGCCGAGGCGCTCGCGGCCTAGCGCAGAGCGCCGACCCGAGCCGGGTCGCGGACCTCGATCCACAGCCCCTGGCTCACCGCGCACAGGGTTCCGTCGGCGGCGTGGATCGCCGCGGCGCCGAACGCCTTGCGCCCCTCCTGGGACACGCGCCAGCCGATCACCGTGTGCGGCTCGCCCGCGAGCACCGGAGCGACGAGCCGCGCCTCCAGGCGCGCGAGGACATGCGTGGGCGCGTCCGGCCGCAGCGCTCCGAACGACGTCGGGCAGTCCAGGGCAGCCCAGGTGTAGAGCGGCGTCACGGCGCCATCGGAGCCGGCGAACTCCTCCAGCGGAATCCACGGAGCGGCGACCAGGTCCCGCCCCGCGACCGGGCCGGGGAGCACCGCGATCGCCTCCTGCGGCGAGCGCTCGGGGCCGCAGCCGAAGCACGTGGGAAACGGATGCCGATCGCGCCACGGGAAGCCCTCGCTGGCGCGGGTGGCCGCGTCCAGCGACACCGGCTCGGGAACCGAGCGGTCGAGCTCGGCCGGCGCGCCGTCCGCGATCAGGGTCTCGCCGTCGTACAGCGCCACCGTGCCGTCGGCCCCTCGCCGTACCTCGAGCGGCGTCTGGAGCGGCGGCGGCGCCCGCAGCGAGACCGCGGCGCTCGCAGAATCGATCCGCTCGGCGACCAGGCCGCACGCATAGCCGCCCTGTGCCGAGTCGGGCGGTCCGTTGAAGCGCCGGTCGACCGCGACCGACTCGGCCACCGCGTCAGAACCCGCGGCGCTCGCGGTCCGGCCGGCTGACGAACCCGCCGACGGCGATGCGGCGCCAGGCGTGCGCCAGCCAGGCGACCGCCAGCGCGAGAATGATCGCGGTGGCGACCGGCGCCTCGCCGGGCGAGAACGCGTTCAGCCCGAGGAGGAAGAGGTACAGCACGACGATCGAGCCGACGATCGCCCAGGCCGTCGCCCAGAACTGGTACGAGCGGGAGCGCGCCCGATCCTCCGCGCGGCGACCGCCGCTGCGGCGCTCGGACTCCCGGCGCTCGGCGCGCCGTCGGTCCTCCGCCTGCTGCTCCGTCTGCTGCCCGTCGGGCGGCTGCACCTCGTCCATGACTCCGCGATCGTACCGCTGCGCGCGGTGATCCGGAAACTGGACATTCGTTGAGAGCGTCAGTCGCGGACGATGAGGAAGGTCCCAGCCGCCAGCAAGACCACGCCCACCACCCGCAGGGCGGTGATGGGGTGCTTCGCGACGCCGAGAATCCCAAGCTGGTCGACGACGACGGCCATCGTCAGCTGGCCGGCGATCGTGGCCGCGGTGACGCCGCCGGCGCCGAGCGAGCGGACCGTCACGAGCACGGTGGTGACGTACGCCGCCCCGAGCAGGCCGCCGGTGAGGTAGTACCAGCTCACATGGCGCACCTCCCCGATCGAACCGAAGCCACCGGAGGCGACGGCCACGATCCCCGCCAGGAGCAACGTGCCGATCGCGAAGGACACCAGGGCCGCCTGCCAGGTCCCGACCGCCTTGCCGAGCATGGAGTTGATCGGGGCCTGCAGCGCGATCAGCCCACCGGTGCACGCCGTCAGCACGACGGCCAGGCCGCGGTCCACGTCTACTTGGCCTCCATCCAGTTGGCCCCGCTGCCGGCGTCCACGGCCAGCGGCGGGTCGAGCTCCCAGGCCGCGCTCATCTCCGCACACACCACCTCGCGAGCGCGCTCGGCCTCGTCCGCCGGACCCTCGAACAGCAGCTCGTCGTGGATCTGCAGGATCAGGCGGGTCTCCAGACCGGCGTCGGCGAGCGCGTTGCGGCAGCGCACCATCGCGACCTTGATGATGTCCGCGGCCGTTCCCTGGATCACCGTGTTCACGGCCAGGCGCTCGCCGAGGCTCCGGGTCTCCCAGCGGCGCGCGCGCAACTCGGGCACACGGCGCCGGCGGCCGAACAGCGTGGTGACATAGCCGTCCTCGGTCGCCTGCTCGATCGTGCGCTCCATGAACGCCTTGACCTGCGGGAAGCGCGCGAGGTAGGTGTCGATGAACTCCTGCGCCTCCTCCTTCGGGATCTGGAGGCGGTCGGCCATGCCGTACGCCGAGAGGCCGTAGACGATCCCGTAGTTGATCATCTTGGACTTCGAGCGCATCGCCGGGTCGATCTCGTCCGCGGTGACGCCGAACACGGCCATCGAGGTCGCCGTGTGGACGTCCTCCCCACGCCGGAAGATCTCCTTGAGCACGGGCTCGTCGGCCACCTGGGCGAGGATGCGCAGCTCGACCTGGGAGTAGTCGGCGGACAGGAGCACGTTGCCCGGCTCGGCCACGAAGCACGCCCGGATCTCCCGCCCCAACTCGGTTCGCACGGGGATGTTCTGGAGGTTGGGATCGGTCGACGACAGCCGCCCGGTGGCGGTCGCCGCCTGGTGGAAGGTGGTGTGCACCCGCCCGTCCGGGGCAATCAGGACCGGCAGCGCGTCCAGATAGGTCTGGGCGAGCTTGGTCAGCTCTCGCCAGCGCTCGATCTTGGGGATGATCTCGTGCTCGTCGCGGATCGCCTGGAGCACCCGGGCGTCGGTCGAGAAGCCGGTCTTGCCGCGGCGCTTGCGCGACAGCTCGAGCTTGCCGAAGAGGATCTCCGACAGCTGCTGGGGCGAGCCGATCGTGAACTCCTCGCCGGCCAGCTCGAAGATCTCCCGCTCGAGCGCCGCGGCGTCCGCCTTCACCCGCGTGGAGATCTCAGCCAGGCGCTCGGTGTCGAGGCGGCAACCCGCGAGCTCCATCTCGCGCAGCGCGCGCACCAGGGGCAGCTCGATCTCCTTCAGCAGCGCATCGTGCCCGCGCTCGGTCAGCTGCTTGCGCTGCCAGGTGGCGAGCGCCCCCGTGAGCAGCGCGTCGCGCGCGGTGGGGTCATCGACCTCGGCGCCCAAACCGCGATCGGCGGCGAGCTCGTCGAGCGGGTACGCGCGGGCCGCGGGATCGAGCAGGTAGGCGGCGATCATCGTGTCGTGCTCGAGGTTGTCGGGCACGTGGCCCAGCGCCTTGGCGTCGTGCACCACCACGGGGCGATCGCCGGCCGCCGCGACCACGGCCTCGGGCCCGTCGGCGTCGCCCACGAGCACACTGGCGCCGCCCGCGTGGGCGGCGAAGCGCCACGGCGTGCCCTCCGCGAACAGCGCCCCCTCGGGGACGTCGGGCCGGCGTACGGACAGCACGAGCTCCTTGCCGGGCAGCCGCGCGATGTCCTGCGGCACGCCCTCGCGCAACTTCGCCGTGAGCGCTCCGTCGCCGGTGGGGGGCTCGACCGGCGCCGCCTCCTCGGCGGAACCGAGCGCCTCCTCGAGCCGGCGGAGCGGGTCGCGCAGCTCGAACTGGCGGAACACCTCGCGCAGCCGCGAGCGGTCGGGCTCGCGGGAGGCCTCGGCCGCGACGTCGACTTCGACGTCGAGGTCCCGCTGCGCGGTGGCCAGCTGCTTGGAGATCCGGGCGTCGTCGGCGTGCTCGGTCAAATTCTGCTTGCGCTTCGCGCCGCTGATGTCCTCGACGTGCGCGAGCACCTCCTCCAGCGACCCGAACTCCTGCAGCAGCTGGGCCGCGGTCTTGTCGCCGATGCCCGGGACCCCCGGGATGTTGTCCGAGGTGTCGCCCTTCAGTCCGATGAAGTCGGGGATCAGCTCGGGCTCGATGCCGTAGCGCTCGACCACGCCCTCGCGGTCGTACACGCGCGTGTCGGTGATGCCGCGCGACGTGGTCATGATCCGCACGCCGTCGTCCACGAGCTGGTAGGCGTCGCGGTCGCCGGTCACCACCATCACGGGGATGCCCTCCCCCTTGGCCCGCTCGGTCAGCGTCGCGATCACGTCGTCGGCCTCGTAGCCCTCGACGGCGACGTTGCGGTAGCCGAAAGCGTCCACCAACGGCTCGAAGTGGGGCCACTGCTCCTTGAGCAGGTCGGGGCGGGACGTGCGCTGCGCCTTGTAGTCGGCGTAGACCTCCTTGCGCCCCGATGAGCCGGCGTCCCACACCACCAGTGTGGCCTTCGGCCCGTAGTCCGTGAGGATCTTCACCAGCATCGAGGCGAACCCGAAGATCGCATTGGTCGGCTGGCCCGTGGACGTGGCGATCGACTCGGGCAGGGCGAAGAACGCCCGGTAGACGAGCGAGTTGCCGTCGATCAGGAAGAGCTCGTTGCCGTTGTCGGAGGCCACGCGCCTACTCTAGGCGCGCCGCCGACGTGCCCGCGGCCAGGGTCTAATATCCCTCGCGCTTGCAGCGCGTTTTCCTGCGCCCGCGCAAGCTGCCTCGCATCCCCGTCTCAAACGGTCCCCCGTGCCGCTCACCCCCAGCGCCCAATACAGCCTGACCATCCGCGTCGAGATCGAGCACAAGCCGGGGATGCTCGGCCGCGTGGCCGGGGCGATCGGGTCGGCCGGCGGCACGATCGGCGCCGTGGACCTGGTCGACGTCGACGACCGGCTGACGGTCCGTGACATCACCGTGGCGGCCGGGGACCAGGACCACTGGGACCGGATCGTCGAGGCGCTGAACGCGGTCGACGGCGCCCGTGTGATCGACACCACCGACCGCACGTTCCTGCTGCACGTGGGCGGCAAGATCGAGCAGCAGAACAAGCATCCGATCCACACGCGCGACGACCTCTCGATGGCCTACACACCGGGCGTCGCGCGGGTCTGCCAGGCGATCCACGACGACCCGTCCAAGGCGTTCCAGTACACGATCAAGCGCAACACGGTCGCCGTGGTCTCCGACGGGACCGCGGTGCTCGGCATGGGCGACATCGGCCCCGCCGCCGCCATGCCGGTGATGGAGGGCAAGGCGATGCTGTTCAAGGAGTTCGGCGGCGTCGACGCGTTCCCGCTGTGCCTGGACTCGAAGGACCCCGACGACATCGTGCGCACCGTGAAGCTGGTCGCGCCCGCGTTCGGCGGCATCAACCTCGAGGACATCTCGGCGCCGCGTTGCTTCGAGATCGAGGACCGGCTGAAAGCCGAGCTCGACATCCCCGTCTTCCACGACGACCAGCACGGCACGGCCGTCGTCGTCCTGGCGGCGCTGATCAACGCGTGCAAGCTGACCGACCGCCGGCTGGAGGACCTGCGCGTGCTCGTGGTCGGCCTCGGCGCCGCGGGCATCGCGGTGTCGAAGATCCTGCTCGAGTCCGGCGTGACGAACATCATCGGCTGCGACTCCCGGGGTGCGCTGCACACGGAGCGCACCGACTACCTCGAGGGCTCGATGCACCCGCTCAAGCGCTGGTTCAGCGAAGCCACGAACCCGGAGAAACGCGATGGCGCACCCGCCGAGGTGATCGACGGCGTCGACCTGTTCATCGGCGTGTCCGGGGCGAAGGTGATGCCGGCGCAGGCCCTGTCGCGCATGAACCGCGACGCGATGGTGTTCGCGATGGCCAATCCCAACCCCGAGGTGGCGCCGGAGGAGGCCGCGCCGCACGTGCGGGTGATGGCGACCGGCCGCTCCGACTACCCGAACCAGATCAACAACGTGCTCGCGTTCCCGGGCATCTTCCGCGGCGCGCCACGCGGGCGTCGCGCGCACGCCGGCAGAGGTGTCCTGAATCGATCGAAGGAGGAAGCCATGA
>JAWVFS010000176.1:0-3886 GCA_033855795.1 Solirubrobacteraceae bacterium
AGGCGGGTGGCGTAGCGCACCAGGCGCAACAGCCTGGTGGGGTCGTCGCGGAACGAGGCGTCGTGGAACACGCGCAGGCGCCGGGCCTCGAGGTCCTCACGGCTATGGGGCGCGGCGTGGAGCGTGCCCGGTGCGGGCGGCCCGAGCGCGACCGCCAGCGCGTTGACCGTGAAGTCGCGGCGCAGGAGGTCGTCCTCCAGCGAGGCCGGCTCGACGTCGGGGAGCGCGCCCGGTGCGGCGTAGCGTTCGCGGCGCGCGCGCGCGACGTCGAAGGCCAAATCGTCCGCCTCGACCGTTGCGGTGCCGAAGCGCTCGTGCTCGCGCACCCGGCCGCCGAGGCGCTGCGCCGCCGTACGGGCCGCCGCCGCGGCGTCTCCCTCGACGACCACGTCGAGGTCGACGGCCTCGCCCCCGAGGAGCACGTCACGCACGGCGCCTCCGACCAGGTGGGCGCCTTCGACGCCGGCGAGCGCGTCGAACAGCCGGGCGGCGCGCGGCTGAGTGCGCAGGTGGGCGAGCAGCTCGTCGTCGACGGCGGGCATGGGCGAAGTCTCTAGCATGCCCGCAATGTCCTCGCCCGGGCGCCGCCGACGTCGCTGGCCATGGATCGTCGCGGCCGCCATCCTCCTCGCCGGAGGGGCCGTCGCCTACGTCCTGGCGTCCAAGCCCGGCGACGTGCGCAACTCCCATGCCGAGTTCACGCCGGAGACGCCGGCGCCGCCCAAGCCCGCGGTCGACACGTTCAGCTGGCCGATGCTGGGGTACTCGCTCGACCGCCGGCGCTACTTCCCCACGGCCACCGTCAAGCCCCCGTACCGGACTCGCTGGAAGCTGACGGGCCGGGTGTTGCTCGAGTTCCCGCCGGTCATCTGGCACGGGTCGCTCTACCAGCTCTCGGACTCGGGGAACCTCCGAAGAATCGACAAGGAGACCGGGCACGTGTACTGGCTGCGACGCCTCGGAACGCTGGCCGCGGCCTCGCCGGCGGTCGGCGACGGCAGCGTGTATGTGCCCCTGCTGCGGCGCGCCAACTCCGACAACGGGAGCGTGGTCGCGCTGAACGCGACCACCGGGAAGATCCGCTGGACAAAGGCGCTGTCCAGCCGCAGCGAGTCCTCCCCCCTGCTCTACCAGGGGATCCTGATCTTCGGCGACGAGGGCGGCGCCGTGTACGGCCTCCGGGCGGCGACGGGCCGCCAGGTATGGCGCTACAGCGCCAGCGGCGCGGTGAAGGGCGGCGTGGCCGTGGTCAATGGCATCGCCTATTTCGGGGACTACGGCGGCTCCGTCCACGCCGTGCGGGCGACCACGGGCAAGCAGGTGTGGAGCAGCGGCACGAGCGGCGCGGCCCTCGGGTTCTCCTCCGGCACGTTCTACGCGACGCCCGCGGTCGCCTTCGGCCGGGTCTACATCGGCAACACCGACAACCGCATGTACTCCTTCGTCGCGCGCACGGGCAAGCTCGCCTGGGCCCGCTCGACCGGGAACTACGTCTACGCGTCCCCGTCGGTGGCCGATGTCGCCGGCGTCGGCCCGACGGTCTACGTCGGCTCCTACGACGGCACCTTCAACGCCTACAACGCGCGGACCGGCGACACGCGTTGGACATATGAGGCCGGCAGTTCAATCTCCGGCGGGTCGACGATCATCGGCAACATCGTCTATTTCGCCACGCTGCAGAACACCGCCACGACGGGCCTGGACATCCGGACCGGCAAGAAGGTGTACAGCTTCTTCGACGGCAAATTCGACCCCGTCATCTCCGACGGCAAGCGCCTGTACCTCGACGGCTACCGCAACCTCTACGCGCTGGACCCCCGCGGGGTCGCCCCGCTGGCCCGCCCGCGCGGGCCGGCGACGACCACGACCAAGTAGCTCAGTCGGAGCGCACGGCCACCCCGGCCGCGGCGAGCGCCGCCTTGGCCTCGCACACACGGAAGCGGCCGTAGTGGAAGATCGACGCGCACAGCACGGCATCGGCGCCGGCCTGGAGCGCCTCGACGAGGTGGTGCAGCTCACCCGCCCCGCCGGAGGCGATCACCGGAACGCCGACCGCTTCGGCGACCGCCGAGGTCAGCTCGAGGTCATAGCCGTCCTCGGTCCCGTCGCGGTCCATGCTCGTGAGCAGGATCTCCCCCGCCCCGCGTGCCGTCCCCTCGCGCGCCCACTCGACCACGTCGCGGCCGGTCGGCGTGCGACCACCCGCGACGAAGACCTCCCAGCCCTCCTCGTCGGCGTACCGCTTGGCGTCGATCGCCAGCACCACGCACTGCGCGCCGAACACGCCTGAGAGCTCGTTGAGGAGCTCGGGGTCGGCGACCGCGGCGGAGTTGACCGAGACCTTGTCCGCGCCGGCGTCGAGCACCGCCTGCGCGTCGGCGACGCTGCGGATGCCGCCGCCGATCGTGAACGGGACGAACACGTCGTCGGCCGTGCGGCGCGCGAGCTCGGCGACGGTGTCCCGCTTCTCGTGCGTCGCGGTGATGTCGAGGAACACCAGCTCGTCGGCGCCCTCGGCGTCGTAGTGCGCGGCCAGCTCGACGGGATCGCCCGCGTCGCGCAGATTCACGAACTCGGTGCCCTTGACGACGCGGCCGGCGTCGACGTCGAGGCACGGGATCACGCGCTTGTAGTGCATCAGCGCCGCGCCAGCGCCTCCTGCGCCTCGACGATCGTGAAGCGCTCCTCGTACAGCGCCTTGCCGACGATCACCCCGTCGAGCGGAAGCGGGCAGAGGGCCGCGAGGTGAGCCAGCGAGCCGATCCCGCCCGAGTACAGGATCCGGCCCGGCCACTGCTCGAGCAGATCCGTCAGCGCGTCGACGTCGGGACCGGACAGCATGCCGTCGCGGTCCACGTCGGTGTAGATCACTGTGCGGACTCCCTCGGCCGCGAGGCCTCGCAACACCGCGTCCGGGGCCTGCTCGGTCGACTCGGTCCATCCGGCCGCCGACACTCGGCCGTCGCGCACGTCGACGGCGACCGCCACGTGCTCGCCGTGATCGGCCAGCACGGCCTCGAGGAACTCGGCATCGCGGTGCGCCGCCGTGCCGACGACGGCGCGCGTTGCGCCGGCTTCCAGGATCTCCGTCACCGCCTCGGGGCTGCGCAGGCCGCCGCCGACCTGCACCGGCACGTCGACGGTGTCGATGATGGCGCGCACGTGGTGCACGTTGACGGGCTCGCCCGCCCGGGCACCGTCGAGATCGACGACGTGCAGCGCCCGCGCGCCCTGCGAGACCCATTCGTGGGCCGCGACCATCGGGTCCTCGGCGTACACGGTGGGCTCCTCGAACCGGCCCTGTGCGAGGCGCACGGCCCGGCCATCGAGGATGTCGATTGCGGGGTAGAGGATCACGCCCGCACGCGCGAGCAGACCGCGGCGAAGTTGCGCAGCAGCGCAAGTCCGTGGGCCGACGACTTCTCGGGATGGAACTGGACGCCGAAGAGCGGATCGCGATCCACGGCGCTCACGAACGGCTGCCCGTACTCGCTGACGCCGAGGACGTCCGCCGGATCGGACGGGCGCGGGGCGAAGCTGTGGACGTGGTAGAAGGCGCACTCGTCTGGCAGGCCGGCCGTGAGCGCCGACTCGCGCTGCAGGCGCACGAGGCTCCACCCGATGTGCGGCAGCTTTCCGTTCCCCGGCGCCAGCTGCGTGACGGTGCCGGGCAGGAGGCCCAGGCCGGCGGCGCCGGCCAGCTCGACCGATGACTCGAACAGCAGCTGCATCCCCAGGCAGACGCCGAGCACCGGCGCCCCGGCGGCGAGGAGCTCCGGCACCAGCTCGTCCAGGCCCAGCGCGCGCAGGTTGTCCATCGCCTTCGGGAAGGCGCCCACGCCGGGGACGACGAGCCCGTCGGCGGCGCGCAGGTCGGCCGGGTCGC
>JAWVFS010000177.1:0-14691 GCA_033855795.1 Solirubrobacteraceae bacterium
GGAGCAGCCCGGCCTGGAGCTCGTCGAGTCGCGAGTTGTAGCCGACCTCGGTGTAGGTGACCTTGTCGGTGGAGCCGTGGAAGCGCAGCATCCGCGCGCGCTCGGCGACGCCGGCGTCGTTCGTCACGACCATGCCGCCGTCGCCGAAGCCGCCGAGGTTCTTGGAGGGGAAGAAGGAGAAGGTCGCGGCCGTACCGAACGAGCCGGCGCGCGCGCCGGCGAGCGTCGAGCCGGCGGCCTGCGCGGCGTCCTCGAGCACCGGCACGCCGAGCGCCTCGATCTCGGCGATGGGCGCGACGTTCCCGAACAGGTCCACGACCACGACGGCCTTGGTCTTCGGGGTGAGGGCCGCGTGCACCGTGTCGGGGGTGACGCAGAAGGTGTCGGGATCGACGTCGCAGAAGACGGGCCGCGCGCCGGTGGGCGGTATCGCCTCCACGCTGGCATAGAAGGTGAAGGACGGGACGACGACGTCGTCGCCCTCTCCCACGCCCATGGCGCGGAGCGCAATCGTGATCGCGTCGGTGCCGTTGGCCACCCCGATCCCGTGCGGCACGCCGGCGTAAGCGGCGAACTCCTCCTCGAAAGCCTCGACCTCCGGGCCGAGGATGTAGCGGCCGCCGTCCAACACCGCGGCCGCGCGCTCGTGCAGGCGCGCGCGCAGCGGCTCGAGAGGGGTATCGGTGTCGAAGAGGGGGACCGGCACGGCGGGAACGCTACCCTTCGCCGTCGCCGCGATGCTCATCTCAGCGTCCATCACCGACACGCTGGTCACGTTCGCGACCAACGTCGTCTCGGACCTGGGGCTGCCCGGGGTGTTCGCGCTCATGTTCTTCGAGAGCGCATGCATCCCGATCCCTTCCGAGGCGACGATGCTGTTCGCGGGCTTCAACGTGCACAAGGGCGAGTACAGCCTGCTGGCCATCACGGTGGTCGGCTCGCTGGCCAACCTCGCCGGGTCGTGGCTCGCCTACGCGGTGGGCTACTACGGTCGTATCGACCTGATCGAGAAGCACGGGCATCTGCTCTTCATCAAGCCCAAGCACATCGAATGGGCCGACCGCTGGTTCGCCCGCTGGGGGGCGCCAACCGTGTTCTTCAGCCGCATGCTCCCGATCGTCCGCACGTTCATCTCGCTCCCCGCCGGCGTGGCGCGGATGCCCTTCTGGCGCTTCACCGCCTACACGCTGCTGGGCTGCATCCCGTGGGTGTTCATGCTCGGCTTCATCGGCGATCAGGTGGGCGCGAATTGGACGAAGTGGAAGGACGCGCTGCACTACGTCGACTACGCGGTGGCAGCGCTGATCGTCGTCGGGATCGTCTACCTCGTGCTTCGCAACCGGTCGCGGCGCGGCAAGGACGAGGCCGCCGCCGATGCCTCGGCCTGAGGCGCGCGAGGTTGTTTCGGAACTCCGCGCGTGCGGTTGACGTGCGCCGGGGGTCGTCAGGTAAGGACGCAGCCGGCGTGGCGTGGCGCGGTCACGCGAACCGGCGAGGACGCAGCCTGACGGCCAGCCGACGCCGTCAGGCGGGCGCGGGGGGTTCCGAAGCGACCTCTGCTCTCGACGTCAGCCACGCCGTCGTGCTCGGCGCCCTGCACGGGCCGGCGGAGCTCCTGCCGATCTCCTCGTCCGGCCACGTCGCCCTCGTGCCCTGGCTGCTGGACTGGCCCTACGCGAGTCTGGACCCGGAGCTGCGCAAGGCCTTCGAGGTCGCGCTGCACGCCGGCACCGCCGCCGCACTCGTCGTTGCGCTGCGCGATGAGGTGGCCGACGCGGTGCTCGAGCTCGACGGGCGGCGCGGCGCCCTGATCCTGCTCTCGTCGCTGCCGCCGGCCGCGTGCGCACTGCTGCTCGAGCGGCCGATCGAGCGCCGGTTGGGGACGCCGGTGACCATCGCGGCCGGGCTCCTGCTCGGGTCCGCGGCGATGGCGGCGGCAGACAACGCTCCCCAGGAGCGCGGCCGCGAGGAGGCCGGGCCGCGCGACGCCCTGTGGCTCGGCCTCGCCCAGGCGACCGCGCTGATGCCGGGCGTCTCGCGCAACGGAGCCACGCTCGTCGCCGCCCGGCTGCGCCACTTCCGCCGCGAGGACGCCAACGTCCTCTCGCGCCACGTCGCGCTCCCGATCATCCTCGCCGCCAGTGCGCTGAAGGGAAAGCGGCTCGCCAAGCGGGGCCTGCCGCCGGGCGCCCGCGCCGCGTTCGTCGCCGGGGTGGCGGCGTCCTTCGCGTCCACCCTCGCCTCCACGTGGCTGATCCGCCAGGTCGAGCGCGATCGCTCGCTGCTCCCCTACGCCGCCTACCGCACCGCGCTGGCCGGCGCGGTGCTGGTCCGCGCCGTGCGGAAGAATCGCGGTCGATGAGCGACGCCTACGCGCGCGCCGGCGTGGACACCGGCGACGCCGCCGACGCCCTGACCGGCCTGATCGGCGTGCTGCGGACGATCGACCCCGGGCGCCCATCGCGGTCCGTCGTCGGCCCCGGTCACTACGCGAGCGTGATCGAGGTGGCCCCGAACCTCGGAATCGCATTGTGCACGGACGGCGTCGGCACGAAGGTGATCGTGGCCGAGCAGGCGCGCCGCTTCGACACCGTCGGCATCGACTGCGTGGCGATGAATGTCAATGACCTCATCTGCGTCGGCGCCGAGCCCCTCGCGCTGGTCGACTACCTCGCCGTCGAGCGGGCCGACCCGGATGTGCTCGAGCAGATCGCCGTCGGGTTGAAGGCCGGCGCGGAGCAGGCCGGCGTGGAGATTCCCGGCGGTGAGCTGGCGCAGCTGCCCGAGCTGATACGCGGTCACCCCAGCCCCCTCGGCTTCGATCTCACCGCGACGGCGATCGGGTCCGTGGCGCTCGACGCCCTCGTGACCGGGGACGACTGCGCGCCCGGCGATGCGGTCGTCGGCCTGCCGGCCTCCGGCCTCCACTCCAACGGGTACACGCTGGCGCGACGCGTGCTGCTGGAGGAGGGGGGACTCGCCCTCGACGACCGGCCCGCGGAGCTGGAGGGGGCGACGGTGGGCGACGCCCTGCTCGAGCCGACGGTCATCTACGTGCGAGCGGTGCTCGAGCTGCTGCGCGGCGACGCGCCCGTCCATGGCCTCGCCCACATCACCGGCGACGGCGTCCTCAACCTGCTTCGACTGTCCGACCGGGTCGGGTTCACCCTGGACGCGCCGCTTTCCGTGCCCGGCGTGTTCGCCCTGATCGCCGAGCGCGGGGGGATCGAGCCTGGGGAGATGTGGCGCGTGTTCAACATGGGCTGCGGCTTCTGCTGCGTCGTGCCCGCGGACCGCGCAGACGAAGCGGTCGCGATCCTGGCGCGGCACCATCCCGGCACGGCGGTCATCGGCCGCGTCACCGACGAACGTGATGCGGTTGCGCTGCCCTCCGTCGGGTTACAACTCCCCTGACGATGCGCAGACGCAGAGGCACGGGCCGGACCGCACGTGCGGCCGCCACGGCCGCGCTCCTCGCCTGCGCCCTCGCGCCCGCCGCCGCGCGGGCCGCCGAGGAGCCGCTGCCGCCGCAGGGCACACCGCTTCCGGGCGTCAACGACTACGCCTGCAAGCCACCGGCACGCCATCCCTACCCCGTTGTGATCGTGCACGGAACGTTCGGGAACCAGAGCGCCTTCTGGGACACCGCGGCGGCGGCTCTTCAGCGCCTGCACTACTGCGTCTTCGCGCTCGACTACGGCAACTCCCCGTTCCCGGGGATCAACGGCGTGGGGGACATCCCCACCTCGGCGCGCCAGCTGCAGACCTTCATCAACCACGTGCTGGCCGCCACGCACGCGAGCAAGGTCACGATCGTGGGTCACTCGCAGGGCGGGATGCTGCCGCGCTACTACATCAAGTTCCTCGGGGGCGCCGGGAGGATCGACGACCTGGTCGGCTTCTCGCCGTCCAACCACGGCACCACGACCCCCCTCGCGGGGCCCGGCGGCGCCCTCGGGTGCCCGGCCTGCGCCCAGCAGGCCGCCGGCTCACCCTTCATGCAGCAGCTCAACGCCGGCGACCAGACGCCCGCGCCGGTCAGCTACACGGTGCTGGAGACCAACCACGACGAGGTCGTCACGCCCTATCAGTCGGAGTTCCTGCCCACCACGGCCGACGGGCGTGTCGTCAACGTGCTGCTGCAGGACAAATGCCCCGGCGACCTCACCGAACACGCCGCCTTCCCCCAGGACAAGGTGGCGGTCCAGTGGATGCTCAACGCCTTCGGACGCCCCGGCCCGGCCGATCCCAGGTTCACGCCGGACTGCACCGGCGCCGCGCTGGCGACGTTCCCGGACTCGAACTCGGTCGCCGCGGCGGGGAGCGGCCGAGCGGGGCCGGCGCGGCTCGCCTTCGCCCGGTTGGCGCACCTGACGCCGAACCGCCGGCGTCTCCGGCTGCTGGTGCAGGGCAACGGCGTGCGGGTGCGCCGCGTAGGAGTGACGCTGCGCGCCGGTGGCCCGCGCGGTCGGGTGGTCGCGAGCTCCGCGCGCTTTACCATCGTCCGCCGTCACCACCTGACGGTGCGGTCGCGCCGGAAGCTGGCCGCCGGGCGCTACTGGGCGATCGCCGGCGGTGTCGACGCGAGCGGCCGCTCGGTGTCCGCGCGCCGCAGCTTCAGAGTCCGTTGATCAGGCCGCCGACCACAGCTCACCCGTGAGGCAGCGGTCCGCGCGCACCCGCCACTCCCCCGCCAGCCGCCACAGCTCGGCGGCGGCCCGTGGGCCGGGCAGGTCGCACACGGCGGCGACCTCCGCGGTGGCCAGCGTCCCGAAGCGCGCCAGCGCATCCTCGACGCCCGGGTGCCGGGCGGCGCCGTCGAACGCCGCGCCGGCGGCCTGCGCCGCGTCGCGCAGCTCCTCGTAGGACGCGCGGCCGTGGACGGCATGGGTCCCCCCGGCCTCACCGCGGAACTCCAGCGAGGGGACCCGCGCCCGCTCGGTGCCGGGGTCGCGAGTCGCGCCCTCGACGGCCCCGGCCCGCTCGAGGTCCGCGCCGAAGGCCTCGACGACGGCGTGGGACCCGAGGTCGACGGCGAAGCGCTCGACCTCGCATTCCGGCACCGCGCGCGCCTCGGCGACGAGCGCGTCGCGCGTGTCCAGCTTGCGCCGGGCGCAAGCGAAGCCCTCGCGCAGCCGCCGCAGGTAGGCCGCCTCGACCTCAGGACCCTGCTCGGCGGCGGCCTTGACGGCCAGCGAGGCGGGATACGAGGAGGCGGGCGGGGAGGCGAGCCACAGCCGCGGATCGACCGGCATTCCGCTGGCGTCGGCGACCTCGAGCCACGCCGCAACCTGCTCCAGCGGCGGCCCGAACTCGCGCGCCAGGCCGCTCATCACGGGCTCGATCGACAGCTGATCGCCCAGCTCGACGACGAGTCGGCGCAGCGCCGGCTCCAGCCCCCACGACTCCGGAGAGGCCGGATCGGTGTAGTACCAAGCATGGATGCCGCTCACCAGCGCAAAATAGACACTTGATGGCGACGCTCGTCGGCACCCAGCTCTCAGGTCGCTACCGGCTCGACGAGAAGATCGGCGCCGGTGGCATGTCCACCGTGTACCGCGCGCGCGACATGACGCTCGAGCGCGACGTGGCGGTGAAGATCATGCACCGGGAGATCGCGGCGGACTCCGACCACCTCGAGCGCTTCCGCCGCGAGGCCCGCGCGGTCGCCCAGCTCTCGCACCCCTACATCGTCAACGTGATCGACGCGGGCGAGGACGAGGGGCGCCCCTACATCGTGTTCGAGTACGTCCAGGGCGAGACGCTGAAGGACCGCATCCGCCGCCTGGGACGCCTCCCCGTCGCCGAGGCGGTGGCCTACGCGGACGAGATCGCGCGGGCCCTCGGCTACGCGCACTCGCGGAACATCGTCCACCGCGACGTCAAGCCCCAGAACGTCCTGATCGACGCCGAGGGCAGCGCCAAGGTGACGGACTTCGGCATCGCGCGCGTGCTCGACCAGGATGGCCTGACCGCCGACGGCCGCGTCCTGGGCACGACCGACTACGTCTCGCCGGAGCAGGCGCTCGGTCACCAGGTCACCGGCCAGTCGGATCTCTATTCGCTCGGCATCGTCCTGTTCGAGATGCTCGCGGGCGAGGTCCCGTTCAAGGGCGAGAACCAGGTCGCGGTGGCGATGAAGCACGTCCGCGACACGCTCCCGGACGTGCAGGCCCGGCGCCCGGAGGTCTCATCCGCGCTGGCGGCGGTGCTCGACCGGGCCACCGCGAAGGATCTCGACCAGCGCTACGCCGACGATCTCGAGCTGATCGCCGACCTCGAGGACGTGCTGGCGATCGAGACCGCGCGGGCGGGTGGCGCGACCGGCGAGACCACCGCGGTGCTGCGGACCCTGCCCGAGCGCGCCCAGCGCCGCCTGCCGCTGCGCCTGCGGCTGCGCCATCGCGGTTGGCTCGTGCTGGGAGCGCTCGTGGCGGTCGTCGCCGCCGTGGTATTGATCGTCGCGCTGAGTCAGCGCGCCCAGCGGGGCACCGGCACGCAGCACGCCGCGGCACCCAAGGGCCTGGAGGCAATCTCGCTCAAGCAGAACGGGGCGTCGGACTTCGACCCGCTCGGCATCCCGCAGAGCGAGAACCCGGCGCAGGCCGACTTCGCGATCGACCGCAACCCGAACACCACCTGGAACACGGAGTCCTACGGTTCGGGCGCGCAGCTCCCCAAGGCCGGCGTCGGCATCTACGTCGACGCAGACCCCGGGGTGGCCGCCAAGTCGATGCAGGTGGACACGCCCGAGCCGGGCTTTACCGCGGAGGTGTTCGCGTCCGACCGCCAGCCCTCGCGCAGCGCGACCGACCCGCCCGAGAAGGAGGGAATCTTCACGCTCGTCGCGCCGCCGCGCCCGATCACCGAGCGCACGGTGAAGATCCCCCTCAACAGCGCCGGCCATCCGTTCCGCTACTACCTGCTGTGGATCACCCGCCTCCCGCCCTCGGGACAGGCCAAGGTCGCCGAGATCTTCCTGTTCAGGTAGCGGCGTCCTCGTCCTTCGGCACCAACCGTCGCGCGCGCCACAGCCGCACCGGCCGCTTCACCCCCTTGAGGCGACGCTCGCCGGCGGCCGACCACCGGAACGCCTCGGGCTCGGCCTCGTGCACGGCGTCCTCGCAGAGCACGCTGCTCGGATAGGCCACCGCCGCGATCCGGCTGGCGAGGTTGACCGTGTGGCCGTACCAGTCGCCCCCGCGCGACACGACGGGCCCGAGCGCCATGCCCGCGTGGAGCGGCGGGAAGTCCTCGCCCTCGGCCTCGGCTGCGTCGACGAGCGAGAGCGCGGCCTCGACCAGCGCGGCGGGCTCGGGTGAAACGAGCATGGCGGCGTCGCCGATCGTCTTGACGAGCCGCACCGGGCCTCCGGCCGCCTCGGAGGCCAGGGCGGCCAGACGGCCGGCGACCGCGCCGACCTCCTCGACCGCAGCGGCCTCGCCGAGGCGCGTGAAGCCGGACAGGTCGGCAAAGCACACGGCCATGTCGCGCGCGTCGGGCAGGATCTCGCCGGCCTGCAGCTCGGCGCGGCTGATCACGTCGTCGCGGATCTGCTCGACCAGGTGCTGGTTGAGCACGTACTCGAGCACCGGCCCGAGCAGCGGCGCGGTCTCGCGGGCCAGCTCCGCGTAGCGCAGACCCACGTCGCGCTCGGTGTCCCCGGGCCGGAGCAGCCGCTCGCCCACCAGATTGCGGATCGCCGCGGCCACCCGCGACATCGCCTCGCCGATCACCCGGCTGACCTCGAGCGTCGCCTCCTCGGGAAAACCGGCCTCCGCGAAGGCGCGCGCGCGCCGCGCTGCCTCGAGGTCGTCCTCCGTGAACACCTTGGCGTCGGGGTCGGCGACCCACGGCAGGCCGAGCGCCTGACGCTGGCGGCGCATCGCGTCCTCGTCCTGTCCTGTCGCCTCGGCTATCTCGCGCGCCGAGTACTTCCCCTCGCGTGCCAGCACCATCTCCACGGGTAGGAGGGCGAGCCGGTCCTCTGTGGCCGCCTTCTTGAGCTCCTCCAGCGAGACGCCCGCCTCGTGCAGCTGGCACAGCAGCTCGAGCCGGGCCTCACGCTGCTTGCCCCGTAGGCCCTTGAGCAGGCCCTCGGCGGCGAAATCGGGCTCGTCGGCGGCCACGTTCGCCCTAGTGGCGGTAGGCCCGCTCCGCCTCGTGGCGCTCGATCCCCAACCGGGCCAGGCGGTCGAGCAGCTCGGGATAGGGGACGCCGGAGGCCTCGAACAGCTTCCCGAAGACGCTCGTCGCGGTGAAGCCCGGAATCGTGTTGAGCTCGTTGAGCACGACGTCCTCGCCCTCGACGAAGAAGTCCACCCGCGCCAGGCCCTCGCAGCCCGACAGCGTGAATGCCCGCATCGCGACCTCGCGCACCCGCTCGTGCGCCGCCTCCGACAGCCGCGCGGGCACGACCAGCTCCATCCCGCCCGGTGTGTACTTCGCCTCGTAGTCGTACCAATCGCGGTCGGCGACGACGATCTCGCCGGGCACCGATGCCTCGGGCGCGCCGGTGTGGCCGATGACCGAGCACTCGACCTCGATCCCACCCGCGGCGGCCTCGACGATCGCCCGCTCGTCGTGTCCCAGAGCCTGGGCGACGGCATCCGCCAGCTCATCGGCCTCGGCCACCCGCACGATCCCCACCGAGGAGCCCAGCCGCGCGGGCTTCACGAAGACCGGCAGCCCGAGTCCGGCGAGGTCGCTCAGCACCCGCTCGGGGGCGTCTCGCCAATCGCGGTGCTCGACCGCCCGGTAGTCGACCTGGGGCAGGCCCGCGTGCGCCATCAGGTCCTTGAAGACGACCTTGTCCATGCACACGGCCGACGCCAGGACGCCGGCGCCGGCGTAGGCGACGTCGAGGCACTCGAGCAGCCCCTGCACGGTCCCGTCCTCGCCGAACGGACCGTGCAGGACCGGGAACACCACGTCCGCGTCGAGCAGGCCGCGCCCGGGAAGGAGCTCGACCTCGTCCCCCTCGAGTCGCCAGGTGCCGTCCCGGCCGATCTCGACGCCGACGACGTCGTGGCCGGCCTGCGCGAGGCCCTCTCGGACCGCGGCCCCCGACGCCAGCGAGATCTCGTGCTCGGACGAGCGGCCCCCGCACAGCACGACGACCCTCACGGTGTCGTCGGCGTGGTCGGCGTCGTCGGCTGTTGGAACTGGCCGACGGTGATCGTCACCTTGGTGCCGCGCTTGACCTTCCCGCCGCTCGGGTCCTGCGCGACGACCTTGCCGTCATCCGAGGGATTGGTGACGGGCTGGGTACCGCCGACGATCGGCGTCAGGCCCGCGTCCGCGAGCGCGGTCAGCGCGCTCGACTGGCTCTGCCCGACGGTGTTCGGCACGGTGACCTGCTGCGGCTGGCGCGCCACGGTGATCGTCACGGTCGAACCGCGGCCGACCGCGCTGCCGGCGGCGGGGTTCTGACTGAGCACGTTGCCCGGGGTCTCGGTGGTCGAGTCCTGTGCCACGGGCTGCACCTTCAGCCCGACGTTCGCCAGCTCGGCGGAGGCGGAGTCCTGGCTCTGACCGACGACCGAGGGCACGGTCACCTTCTGGGGGCCACTCGAGATGAACAGGGTCACCGTGCTGCCCTTGTCGATCTGCGTGCCGGCCGGCGGTGCCGTGCGGATCACCTGGCCCGTGGGAACGCTGTCGGAGGCCTCGCGCCCGACCGTGACCTTGAAGCCGGCCGCCTCGAGCTTCTTGCGGGCCTGGGACTGCGTGAGTCCGTCGACGGTCGGGACCGTCGCCTGGCCCGGCCCGCCCGACACCGTCAGGGACACCGTCGAGCCGTCGTCGGCCTTGGTGTTGGGCTGCGGGTCCTGGCGCAGGATCTTGTCGCGCTGCTCGGGCGAGATCACCGTCGTGACCTGGGTCTTGAAGCCCTTGTTCTCGAGGATGGCCTTGCCGACCGCGAGCTGGGTTCCCACCACCCCGGGAACCTTCGTCTGCTTGGTCGACAGGGGGCCGAGGAGCAGGAAGATGACGGCGAGCGCGGCGAGCACGGCCAGGACCGCCGCGATCCACGGCCACTGGCGCCGGCGACGCTCCTCTTCGTCGGGCGGCGGCTCCTCGCCGGCGGCGCCGTCGACGACCGGCTCCTCGACCGGGATGCCGGCGGCGGCCAGCGCGGTCGGGTCGGTGATCGGGGCCGCGATGGCGCCGAACACCGCCGTGGACTGCCCCGCCGGTATCTGGCCGAGCTGGACACGGATCGCCTCCAGGGCGGCGATGAACTCGTCGGCGTCGGCAAAGCGGTGCTCGGGGTCCTTCTCCAGGGCACGCAGCACCACCGCGTCGAGCTCGCCCGGGACGGCGGCGTTGTAGGCCGACGGCGGCACCGGCGCCTCGGTGACCTGCTTGAGCGCGATCGTGACCGCGCTCTCGCCGTCGAACGGCACCCGGCCGGCGAGCATCTCGTAGAGCACGATCCCGATGGCGTAGAGGTCCGACCGCGCGCTCACCGCGTGACCCTGGGCCTGTTCCGGGGAGAGGTACTGGGCGGTGCCCATGATCGAGCCGGTCTCCGTCATGTCGGACGCGCCCGCCCGCGCGATCCCGAAGTCCGTCACCTTCGCCCGGCCCTCCTCGTCGACGATCACGTTGTGCGGCTTGATGTCGCGATGGATCACGCCCCGGCGGTGAGCGAAGCGTGCGGCCTTGAGGATCTGCTCGACGATGTCGATCGCCGCCAGCGGGGCGAGGGGGCCGGTGTCGACGATCAGCTGCTTGAGCGAGCGTCCCTCGAGGTACTCCATCGCGATGTAGTAGGTGCCGTCCCACTCGCCGCGGTCGTACACGCCGACGACGTTGGCGTGCTGCAGGCCCGCGGCCGCGGACGCCTCGCGGCGGAAGCGCTCGACGAACTCCTCGTCCTCCGCGAAGCGCCGGTAGAGCAGCTTGAGCGCGACCTTGCGGCCGAGCTGGAGGTCCTGGGCGCAGTACACGTCGGCCATCCCGCCCGAGCCGATCCGCGAGAGGATCTGGTAGCGCTGATCGATGACGGTCTCGGGGGCGAGCTCGCGCATGGCTTAGTGGGCCACCATTAGTGGATCAGGGCCTCCATCACCTGCTTGGCGATCGGCGCCGCCACCTCTCCCCCGGTGCCGTTCGCGCACTCGTTCGTCACCGCGATGGCGATCTTCGGGTTCGTGACCGGCGCGAAGGCGATGAACCAGGTCTGGTTGCCCGAGCACTGGTTCTTCTCGGCGGTCCCGGTCTTGCCCGCCACCTCGATGCCCGACAGCGCAGCCGCCGTGCCGGTGCCCTCCTTGACGACCTGGGACATCATGCTGCCCACCGTCTTGGCCGTGGACGGGCGCATGACCCGGCCCTCCTCCTGCGGCCGGATGTCGTCGCGTACGCGGCCGTCCGGATCGACGACCCGAGAGCCCATGTGGGGGCGCACGAGCACGCCGTTGTTGGCCACCGCGGAGGCGACCATCGCCATCTGCAGCGGGGTGACCGCGAGGAGGTCCTGGCCGATGCCCATCCGCCCGACGTCGATGGACGGCGACAGCGGGCTGAGCAACCGTCCGTTGCGGTACTCGCCGCTCGCGAGGCGCTGGTCGGCGGGGTAGTCGAGGGGCGGCTTGGAGTAGAAGCCGAGCCGCGTCATGTAGCGCCCCATCGTCGACTTGCCGAGCGTCTCGGCCACCTCCGCCCACACGGTGTTGACCGAGTTCGTGAGCGCCTCGGTGAGCGGGATGGCGCCGAAGCTCTCGCCGTTGTCGTTCTGAAGCGGGACGCCGGAGATGACCTTGCCGTTCTGGCCGCTGACCGTCGAGTCCTGCGTGTAGCGGCCGGAATCGATGGCGGCGATCGCCGTCACGACCTTGAACGTCGATCCGGGGGGATAGCTGGACTGCGTGGCGCGGTTGAACACCGGCGAGCCGGAGTCGCGGTTCAGCGCGGCGAAGCGCCCGGGGCGATCCAGGTTGTTGGGGTCGTAACCCGGCGTCGAGGCCATGACCTTGATCGCGCCCGTGTGCGGGTCCATCGCCACCACGGCGCCATGGCCGTCGCCCGTCGAGCGCAGGGCGTTGGTCGCGATCCGCTGCGCGTTGGGGTCGAGCGTCACCGAGAGGTCGTCGCCCTGCTTGCGCCCGCCGCTGAGCTGGTCGAACAGCGAGTCGATGCCCTGGCGCTTGCCGATCAGCGGGTCGTTGTAGAAGCGCTCGAGGCCCGCCTGGCCGATGTCGGTGAACGAATAGCCGATGGCGTGCGAGAACAGCTCTCCCGTCGGGTAGGTCCGCTGGTACACACCGCCCTGCTGCTTGACGCTGCGCGCGAGCACTGTGCCGTCGCCGGCCCGGATTACTCCGCGATCGATCTTGGCCGCCTCGAGCACCCCGCGCTTGTTCAGCGCGTTGTCGTTGAGCGACTTGGCGTCGAACACCGCCCAACGCGACGCGAAGACGACGAGCACGGTGAAGAGCACCACCACGAGCCCGAACAGGCGGATGATGGGGGCGTTCATGCGGGCCGCCGGGCGCGGTCGGAGACCAACAGCAGCAGCGCGAGCAGTACGAAGTTGGCCAGGATCGACGAACCGCCATAGGAGATGAACGGGAGCGTCACGCCGGTCAGCGGGATCACCTTCGTGACTCCGCCGACGATCACGAAGACCTGCAGCGCGAACACCGAGGTCAACCCCGTGGCCAGAAGCTTGGAGAACGAGTCACGCGCGAGCAGGGCGATCTTGAAGCCGCGCTCGCAGATCAGCAGGTAGGTGAGCAGCACAGCGCAGGCGCCCACGAGGCCCAGCTCGTTGGTGATCACCGCATAGATGAGGTCGGTGTGAGCGGCCGGCAGGATCACCCCGCCGCCGGGTAGCCCGAGCAGCGATTGGCCGAAGCCGGTGCCGAACATGCCACCGTCCGCCTGGGCGAACAGGGACTGCGCGATCTGGTAGCTGCCGCCGACCTGGTCGTACAGGTGCCGGTTGAACGGGTCCTGCCAGGCTTCGATGCGAGCGTGGATGTGCCCGATGTGCGTCCCGAAGTACCAGGCCCCGATCGCGAACAGCACGAAACCGACGAGCGGAAACGACAGCCGGTTCGTGGCCACGTACAGCAGCGCCAGGAAGGCGCCGAAGAACATGACCGAGGACCCGAGGTCCCGGATCACGAGCAGCATCAGCATCGCCAACCCCCACACCACGAGCAGCGGCCCGAAGTGCTTGAGCGGGGGGAGCGTCAGGCCGAGGAAGCGCCGCGCCCCCTGCACGAGCAGCTGCCGCGTGTCGCGCAGGTAGGAGGCGAGGAAGATGACGATCCCGAGCTTCCCGAACTCCGCGGGCTGGAACTGGATCGGCCCGAGCTGGACGGCGAGGTAGGCGCCGTTCACCGGGCTGCCGATCCGCGGCAGGAGCAGGATCGCGATGCTGGCGCTGGCGATCAGGTAGCGGTAGCGCTCGAGCAGGCGGTAGTCGCGCAGGAACACGATCGTCGCCACGAACAGGACCAGCCCGATCACGAACCACTGCGCCTGCTCGCGCGCGAGCTTTTCGTCGATCCGGTAGATCACGACCAGGCCGAACCCGGCCAGCAGCGCCATGAGGGGGAACAGGTAGGGATCGGCGTAGGGCAGTGCGACGCGGAGGAAGAGGTGCGCTCCCAGGCACAGCCCGAGGAACAGCGCGCCGTAGGTCAGCGACACATTCGAGAGCTGGGCGGACTGTTGGATGAACACGGCCGCGAAGCCGCCGGTCACGAGCAGCGAGGCGGGGATCAGCGCGAACAGCTCGCGATTGCGGGCGCTCATCCCCCCACCTGCCCCAGCTCAAGCTTGCGCACCAGGTCCGAGGCGTCGGACTTCGAGCGCAGCCGGTGGTCGAGGATGCGCTTCTGCCGGTCGGCCGTCAGCTCGGAGGCCGGCACCCCGGAGGTGTAGTAGGTCTCGTACAGGTGGATCCCGCCCGGCAGCTCGAATGGCAGGCCGCGGTAGACCGACACGATGCCGTTGGAGTTCGTCCCCACGAAGAACACGGCGCGGCTGCCGATCCACGCGCCCACGCCGATCAGGACCACGATCGTCAGGACGGCCAGCAGCGAGGCCGCGCGCCGGCCGCGACGTGGCTTGGGCGGCGCGTCGGGCTCGGAGCGCCGGGGCAGCGGAGCCGTGCGCCGCGGGGACGCGGCGGTCCCGGCCGCGCGCGCGGCGTCGACCTCCTCCGGCGTGGGCGCCTTCTCGCCCACGACCGTCGGCTGGTCGACGTCTGTGTCAGCCGCCTCCGGGACGCCCTCGATCCGGAAGAGGATCACGGTGATGTTGTCGCGCCCACCGGCCTCGTTGGCCGCGTCGATTAGTCGGTGCGCGGCCGCGTCCAGCGAGTCGGCCTCGCGCAGGATGTCCTGCACGGTGTCGACCGTGACCATCGAGGTCAGCCCGTCGCTGCAGAGCAGGAACACATCGCCGGGTTGGGCGCGGACGCTGAAGGAGTCGACCTGGACCGATGCCTCGGGACCGAGCGCGCGGGTGATGACCGAGCGCTGCGGGTGCTCCTCGGCCTGCTGCGGGGTGAGCTTCCCTCGGCGCACCAGCTCACCCACGAGCGAGTGGTCGTTGGTGAGCTGCTCGAGCTTGCCGTCGCGCAGGCGGTAGGCGCGCGAGTCGCCGACGTGGGCGAAGGCGACCTCGCCGTCGCCGACGTAGGCCGCGGTGAGGGTCGTGCCCATGCCC
>JAWVFS010000178.1:0-8773 GCA_033855795.1 Solirubrobacteraceae bacterium
GGGCAGCTCCTTGACCTTGACCTCCTTGACGGTGACAGCGAAGTGCGCCGTCTTCCCGGCGAGGTGCTCAGCCCCGTAGTCGTCCGGGAAGGTGACCTCCACAGTGCGCTCCTCGCCGGCGGCGGCGGCCTCGAGCTGTTCCTCGAAGCCAGGGATCAGCCGGCCGGATCCGAGCTCGATCAGCTGGTCGCGCGCCTCGCCGCCCTCGAACGGCTCGCCGTCGATCGTGCCCACGTAGTCGACCACGACGAAGTCGCCCTTCTGCGCGGGGCGGTCGGCGGCCTCCAATCGGGCGAGACGCTCGCGCAGGCCCTCCATCTCGCTCTCCACGGCCTCCTCGTCGATCTCGGGTTCCCGGCGGCCGACCTCGAGACCCCGGTACTCCCCGAGCTCGGCCGTCGGGCGCACGCCGATCTCGATCGAGAACGTCAGCGCCTCGCCCTCGCCCGGCAGGTCGCCGAGCGCGACCTCGGGATCGCCCACCGGCGCGATGCCGGCCGAGTCGATCGCGTCGACGTACCAGGCTCCGAGCGAGCTCCGCAGTGTCTCGTCGAGGACGGCCTGGCGGCCGACGCGACGCAGCACGATCGGCGGAGGGACCTTGCCCTTGCGAAAGCCGGGGATCTTCATCTCGCGCCCAAGCGCCTTCGCCGTCTGCTGCAGGCGGCGCTCGACCTCGTCGGCCGCGACCTCGGCATCCACGCGCACGCGCGACTCGGGCAGCTCGGTGACGCTCGACTTGACGGGGGACGCCATGGGCTCGCAACGATAGCGTCGGGGGTGCGATGGCCCGCCCGCGCCCCACGCCCGTCCGCCGCCTCGCCGCCCGGCTCGTCACGGGGCCCGTCGCCTTCCTCGCGGCGGGCGTCGTGGACTGGCTCGTGCTCCTCGCGCGCTACTCGGCCGCCCGGGCACGCGGGCGGCGGCACGACTGGTACGACTAGCTTCCGGCGCGGGCAGGACTCGACCGCAGCGGCCCGAACCTCAGCGCGCGGGAGCCCAGATGATCATCGACTGCGCCCACTACCGGGACGGCGCCCGCCAGCAGGCGGCCCCGATGTCCATCACCGACGCCGCCGCCCGCGCTCGGCGCGACGACGGCGGCTTCGTCTGGCTCGGCATCCACGACCCCACCGAGGCCGAGATGCGGGCGATCCAGGACAACTTCCCGGTGCACGAGCTGGCGATCGAGGACGCCAGCGAGGAGCACCAGCGGGCCAAGATGGAGGGCTACGACGATGCCTTCTTCGTGGTCCTGAGAACCGCTCGCTACGACGACGAGCGCGAGGAGGTCGACTTCGGCGAGATCCACATCTTCGCCGGCCCCGGGTACGCGATCTCGCTCCGCCACGGCCACGCGAGCGAGCTGGGCCCCGCGCGCGAGCGGCTCGAGGCGCGTCCCGAGCTGCTCGAGGAGGGTCCGGTGTCGGTGGTGTGGGCGGTGCTGGACAAGGTGGTGGACGACTACGAGCCGGTCGCCACCGGCCTGTCGGATGACATCGAGGACGTCGAGGTGCGCGTGTTCGAGGGCGAGAGCGACCAGACCGAGCGCATCTACTTCCTCAAGCGCGAGGTGATCGAGTTCTTCCGCGCGGTGCACCCGCTGCTCGCGCCGCTGGCCGTGATCGACCGGGGCGCCGATCCGCGCGTGACCCACGACATGCGCCGCTACTTCCGCGACGTCAACGACCACGTCGAGCTCGTGCACGACGAGATCGCCTCGCACCGGGACCTGTTGACCTCCATACTCGAGGCCAACCTCGCGGTGCTGGGCAAGCGCCAGAACGAGATCAGCGTGAGCCAGAACGAGACGACCAAGCAGCTGACCCTCGTCGCGACGATCTTCCTGCCGCTGAGCTTCATCACCGGATTCTTCGGGCAGAACTTCGGCTGGCTCGTGCGGCATATCTCCTCCGAGCTGGTGTTCTTCGTTTACGGCGTCGGCAGCCTGGCCGTCTCCTGCCTGCTTCTGCTGCTCTGGTTCCGGCGCAGCCGGTACCTGTGAGCGAGCGGCGGACGATCGACGACCTGCTCGCTCGAGCGCGCGCCGGGCTCCGGCGCGCGGAGCCGCGGGCCGCGCACGCCGCGATGCGCGAGGGGGCGCTGCTCGTGGACATCCGCTCGGAGGTCCAGCGCGACGCCGACGGCGTCGTTCCAGGCGCGCTCTTCTTCCCCCGCAACGTGCTCGAGTGGCGGCTTGACCCGGCCTCGAGCCACGCCGACCCGCGCGTGCCCGGACCCGAGGCCGAGGTGATCGTCATGTGCAACGAGGGCTACCAGTCGAGCCTGGCCGCGGCCACCCTTCAGGAGCTGGGCTTCACCCGCGCGACCGACCTCGTGGGCGGGTTTCAGGCCTGGCGGGCAGCCGGGTTGCCGGTCGAGCCGGCGGGCACCGGCGACTGAGCCAGGTCGCGCGCGGGCTCGATGCCCCAGCGCGCGGCCACCTCGGCGAGCCGGTCGTCGAGCTCCCAGCGATCCGGCCGCGGCTCGCCGTCGTGATCGGGTGAGCCGCCCTTGAGCGCCATGGAGCCCGTGTTGTCACCCGCGGCGCGGATCGCGTCCACCTCCGCGGGCGTGAGCGAGACGTCGGCGGGCAGCGAGGCCAGCTCGGCGCGCTTGACCTCGATCGGCTTGGCCTCCGCCCCCGCCTCCTGGATCAGCGTGGGCACGACGGTGGCGACGGATTCGTGCGCGAGGTTCCAGGCGCAGGCGAGCTGCAGCATCGTCAGACGGTGGGCCTCGGCGATCGGGCGCATCCGCTCCATGCGCTCCCGCCCCCGCTCGACCCAGCCAGCGGGCCGGAACGTGCGGTGGTCGCGCTCGCCGAAGTCGTGACCCGGCAGCACGTCGTCGTGGAACAGGCCGCCGTAATCCACGACGCGCGTCATGACCTTCACGTCGCGCGCCGCCGCGGCGCGCAGGCACAGCTCGCCGGGCCACGGCTCGAGCGGGTTGAGGATGACCATCCCCCAGTCGATGAGCTCGCCGAAGCGCTCGAGGCAGTCGATGACGTCGAGCGTGAAGCCGTTGGCGGGCCCGGGCGCGACGCCGATCCGGTCGGTGAGGCCCGCCGCCCGCAGCGCCGCCATGCCGTCCCACACCGCCTCGCTCGTGTAGCCCGTGCGGTCGGGGTTGTGCAGCAGCAGCAGGTCGAAGCACTCGGCGCCCAGCCGCTCCAGGCTGCGCTCCGTCGCGCTGCGCAGGTAGGCGGCGTATTCGTCCTCGTCGCGCAGGCGCGGGTCGGTGAAACGAGGGAAGCCCCGGGCGCCCTCGCGCGCGCCTGTATAGAAGTCGTGGCCCACGGCCCCCACGAGGCTGTAGGCATCGCGCTCTGACCCGGCCAGCGCGCGCCCCAGCAGGCGGTCCGCCTCGCCCTCGCCGTACACGTCGGCCGTCAGCGCCGTGCGCATCGCCTCGTCGGGCCGCAGCAGCGCCAGCAGGCGCTCGTCGTCGAGCGGCTCGCCGAAGTGCATGAAGCGCCCGCCGCTCCAGGTACCGATCGCGGTGCGGGTTGGCTCGGGCATGAAGGGGGAACTGTACGCGCACGCGTGAGGCCCCTCGACGAGTCCCCGGTGAGCTCACCCGCCTGGGCTGACGCCGCAACTCGACGCCCGCCGGCCTGTTATCGGAGCAAATGAGGTCGAAGCGTGGATTCCCCGCCGCTGTCGCCGCAGTCCTCGTCCTGGCTGCGGCCGCGGCCACCGGCTTGAGCCTGGCGACCTCCGGAGCTGCGGGCGGCCCGGCCGCGCGCCCCGCGGCCACGCAGCGGCCCAACGTCGTGGTCGTCCTGACCGACGATCTGGCCTGGAACCTCGTGCGATACATGCCGCACGTCCAACAGCTCCAACGGCGCGGCGCGACTTTCTCGCGCTACTTCGTGACCGACTCGCTGTGCTGCCCGTCGCGGTCCTCGATCTTCACCGGCCGCTTCCCGCACGACACCGGCGTCTTCACCAACATGGGCTCGGACGGCGGGTTCGAGGCGTTCCGCAGCCGCGGCTGGGAGAGCCAGACCTACGCGACCGCGCTCGCCCCTCTCGGCTACCGCACCGGGTTCGGCGGGAAGTACCTCAACGGCTACCTGCCGCGGACCCGCCACGTGCCACCCGGCTGGACGGATTGGCGGACGGCCGGCAACGCCTACGGCGAGTTCAACTACAACCTCAACGAGAACGGCGCGCTCGTGCACTACGGCTCCACCCCGGGCGACTACCTCACCGACGTGCTCGCGGCCAAGGGGTCGGCCTTCATCAACCAGGCGGCGGCGGCCAACAAGCCATTCGTCCTGGAGCTCGCGACGTTCGCACCGCATGCGCCCTACACGCCCGCGCCCCGCGACGCCAACGCGTTCCCGGGCCTGCGCGCGCCGCGCCCGCCGTCGTTCAACCGGGCCAACGTCAACCCGCCGCCCTGGCTGCGCGGGCACCCGCGGCTCACGCCGCAGCAGGTCGCGGGCATCGACGCCGCGTTCCGCAAGCGCGCTCAGTCCGTCCAGGCGGTCGACGACCTGATCGGCCGGATCGAGGCGACCCTGCGCGCCCGCGGCCTCGCCCAGAACACCTACGTCGTATTCAGCTCCGACAACGGCTACCACATGGGCGAGCACCTCCTGAACCCCGGCAAGATGACCGCGTTCGACTCCGACGTCCGCGTGCCGTTGATCGTCGCCGGGCCCGGTGTGCCGGCCGGCCGCACGGTCAGCCGCATCGCCGAGAACGTCGACCTCTACCCCACGCTCGTGCAGCTGGCCGGCGGCACCCCGTCACCCGCCGTCGACGGCCGCAGCCTCGTCCCGCTCCTGCACGCGCAGCGGGTGCCCCGCTGGCGCACGGCCGCCCTCATCGAGCACCACGGGCCCGACCAGAACGGCGCCGACCCCGACCACCCGGCGCCGGGCAGCGGCAACCCGACGAGCTACGAGGCGATCCGCACGCCCAACGCCGTCTACGTCGAGTACCGCGGCCGCGCGCGCGAGTACTACCGCATCGACCGCGACCCGTACGAGCGCGTCAACGTGTTCTCGCGGCTGTCGCGCCGCGAGCGGGCCGGCCTGCACGCCACCCTCACCGCGCTGGCCAACTGCCACGGCGGGGCCGGCTGCTGGACGGCGGCCAACCCGCGCTAGATGATTGATGCCGCGGCCGCGTGTGCGGGGTCGTGGAATCACTCATCTAGGTCACGATGAGAAGGATGGCCGCGGCGGCGCCGAGGAACGTCGCGAAGACGGCGAAAGCGGCCATCGCCCGCGGTTCGGCCGACACGTAGCGGCCGGCCGCGATCGCGTCGTCCACCTCGCTGCGCCGGTGGAAGCCGTACCACACGAGTGCCGCACCGAGCACCGCGTAACCGACGCCCAGCGCCGAGTACGGCCAGCGGTGATGCGTGGCGGCGAGATCCGGCACGACCTTGCCGATCGCGAACGCAACCGCCGTCGCCGTCAGCCCGGTGCGCACCCAGGCGAGCCACGTGCGCTCGCTGGCCAGCCACGTGCGGCGCGTCGCGTCGCCGGTGTCGTCCACGCCACGGACGATAGACCGCGAGCCGGTTCCTGCGATCCGCGAGAATCGCCCGCCATGGCGCTCACGATCCCCGAGCTCTTCGAGGCGGCCGCCGCCGAGGTCCCCGAAAAGGCATGGCTGATCTACGAGGACGAGGCGTTCACCTACGCCCAGGCGCGCGAGCGAATCGGCCGCGCGGCTGCCGCCCTGGCCGAGCTCGGTGCGGGCCCGGGCGACCTCGTGCTCGCGACCGCGCGCAACCGGCCGGAGTACGTGTTCACCTGGCTCGCCGCGATGTACCTGGGGGCCATCTACGTGGCCGTCGACCCGCGCTCCACCGAGTCCGAGCTGGCGGGCCTCGTGGGGCAGGTGAAGCCGAAGCTGGTGGTGGACGACGGCGCGGTCGACGGGCTGTTCTCCCGTGCGACCCCACCGCTCGCCGGGCCGGGGCCCGCCCGGCCCGACGACCCGGCCGTACTGATCCCCACATCCGGGACGACCGGGCGATCGAAGCTCGTGACCCAGACGCACCGCGCGTACGCGATGGCCGGCGAGGGATTCCCGTGGTGGCTGGAGCTGACCTCCGAGGACCGCCTGATGACCTCGCTGCCGCTGTTTCACATCAACGCGCCCGCGTACTCGGTGCTCGGGTCGCTCGCCGCGCGCGCGAGCCTCGTCCTGCTGCCCGGGTTCTCCGCCGGGACGTTCATCGACTCCGCCCGGCGGCACGGCGCAACCGAGTTCAACGCGATCGGCGCGATGCTCGAGATCCTCATGCGCCAGCCCGAGCGCCCGGACGACGCCGACAACCCGCTGCGCCTCTGCTACACGGGGCCCTCCCCCACCGAGCAGCGCCAGCTCGAGATAGAGCGGCGCTTCGGCCTGCGGATCACGTGCGGCTACGCGATGTCGGAAACGACCTACGGCACGGTCTGGGCGCGCAGGACGAGGCCGTACGGCACCCTCGGATCGATCCGCCAGCACCCCACCCTCGGCGAGGTCAACGAGGGCCGTGTGATGCGCGACGGACGCGAGGTCGCCGCCGGCGACGTCGGCGAGCTCGAGCTGCGCAATCCGGCCGTCATGAAGGGCTACTGGGGCATGCCCGAGGAGACGAGCCGGGTTCTGATCGAGGACGGATGGTTGCGGACAGGCGACCTGGTGCGCGACAACGGCGACGGCACGCTGACGTTCATCGGCCGGGAGAAGGAGGTCATCCGCCGCCGGGGCGAGAATGTTGCGCCAGCCGAAATCGAGGAGGTGCTGATGTCCCATCCCGACGTGCTCGAGGCGGCGGCCGTCGGAGTGCCCTCCGAGCTGTCCGAGGAGGAGATCAAGGCTTTCGTCGTCGTGCGCGACCCGGCGAGCGGCGAGCTGCCCGCCATCCGGGCATGGGCCGCCGAGCGCCTCACGCGCTTCAAGGTCCCGCGCTATCTCGAGGCGGTGCCGGACCTGCCCCACACCCCAACGGGCCGGGTGGTCAAGCACCGGCTGGAGCGCGAGCGGACCGCGGACGAGATCGACTTCGAGGCGGACGGGCGATGAGCGACGAGCGCTGGCTGCGTACTGGAATCGGCGCCTCGGACGCCGACTCGATCACCCTCATGGGGCGCGACCTCGCCTCGGAGCTGATGGGCGAGGTGACGTTCACCGAGCTCGCCTTCCTGCTCGTGCGGCGACGCATGCCCTCGGCCCAACAGACGCGGCTGCTCGACGCGGTGCTCGTGTCGCTGGCAGACCACGGCCTCACCCCCACGGCGCTCGCGGCGCGGCTCACCCACACCGGCGCGCCCGAGGCGATCCAGGGCGCGATCGCGGCCGGCCTGCTCGGGGCGGGAAGCGTGTTCCTGGGCGTCGTCGAGGACACCGCACGGTTCCTCGATGAGGTCCTCGCGGCCGCCGGGGCCGACGCCTCCGAGGCCGGATTGCGCACCGCCGCCGAGCGCGCGGTTGCCGAACGCGTGGCCGCCGGTCGTCGCATTCCCGGCCTGGGGCACCCGATCCACAAGGTCCAGGACCCCCGCACGCCCCGCATCTACGAGATCGCGGAGGAGACGGGACAGCTGGGGGCCCATCTGCGCCTGCTGCGCATCGTGGCCGACGTGCACCGCGAGCAGACGGGCGCCGCGCTGCCGATCAACGGCGCCGGCGTCGACGGGGCGGCGCTCGCCGACCTCGGCTTCCCGGCCGCGCTCCTGCGGGGCCTCGCGCTGCTCGCGCGCACCGCGGGGCTCCTGGGCCACCTCGCCGAGGAGATGGAGCAGCCGCTCGGCATGCCGCTCTACCGCGAGATCGACGAGCGCGCGAGGTACGAGCCGCCGGACCGGGTCTAGGAGGGACCTACGGCGACGTAGGTGTGCACGGCTGCTCGGTCGTCACCGTATCGACCGAGCCATCGGCCCACCACAACCGGATCGGCGTCTCCCAATGACCCGCCGCAGGGCAGGTCGGCGGGGTGGTGAGGTAGCTGCGGACGACGCCGTGGGAAGTCCGCGTGTACGGCGGGACGCTGAGCGATGACTCCAGCTGAAGCACGTCGTCGACCGGGCATCCGGCCGGCTGGATGCTCGGGAAGCACGTCGGGGATGCCCACTCGACCGACCCGTCGGAATGAATCTGGCCGCGCGCCACGGTGGAGAGCCCCGGGGACCGCGCGAGGATGATCTGCTCGTCGGTGTTGTTGAGAAAGTCGACGGCCACCGTGGAAGGGAACCCCCCGAGGAACTTGCTCGTGGTGGTGCCGCCGCCCAGCCGGCTGCCGGGGGGGCATGCTGCCGCGCCGGACGTCGCCAGCTCGAGGTCGCTTGCGGAGCAGCGTTTCGGAACGCTCGTGTCGTAGCGAAGTCCGGGCGGAAGGTAGAAGACCATTCGCCGCATGTAGGGAGGATCGCCGGCGGGGTCGCCGGCCGCGTGGTAGGTGCCCGTGAAGTCGAAGCCGGCCGCGGCATTCGGCTCGGTGGTGGTGTAGCGGTTGTCCAGCGTCTCGTGCGGACCACTGACCGGAGACGCCGCCGAGCCACCCGGCCACGCCGCGAATGCGCAGCACATCAGCTGCACGAGCAGACCTGCTCCCAGGAATCGATGTCGCACCCTGCCTCCCTCAGACACCGCGGAGCGGCGAACCTACCAGCGCCTTGGTCCCGGAGCGCCGGTTCCGGCGGGGGGGAGCGGACTAGGTGGCCCGCTCGCGCTCGGGCGCCGGTGTGCTGAGCTCGTAGTCGCCCGGCTGGATCCGCGACGCGCGCCGGCGGTAGGTGCTCCATATCCACGGCCAC
>JAWVFS010000179.1:0-4929 GCA_033855795.1 Solirubrobacteraceae bacterium
GACGGGCCGGTGCTCGGCTACCTCGGCCATGTCGACACCGTGCTCGCCACCCCGAGCGAGTGGCGCCACGACCCGTGGTCGGGCGAGCTCGCGGACGGGTTCCTGTGGGGCCGTGGCGCGATCGACATGAAGTCCCAGGTCGCGGCCGAGGTCGTCGCCGCTGCGGCGCTGGCAAGGCGCGGCTGGCGTCCGGCCCGGGGAGAGCTGAAGATCATGTGCGTCGCCGACGAGGAGGCGGGGGGCGCGTACGGCGCGCAGTTCCTGACCGAGCAGCATCCCGATGCGGTGCGCTGTGACCTGCTCCTCAACGAGGGCGGCGGCGAGGTGATCGAGTACCGCGGGCGCCGACTGTACGGCGTCTGCTGTGCGGAGAAGGGCGTATTCCGCTTCACGCTGACCGCCGATGGCGTGGCCGGGCACGCCTCGATCCCGCGCATGGGCGACAACGCGCTGCTCAAGCTCGCGCCGCTGCTCGCGCGGCTCGGCGAGCGCCAGCCCGAGTTCGACGTCACCGCCGAGCCGGCCGCGCTGCTGCGCGCGCTCGAAGGCGACGGCGACGACCCGGCGGCGGCACTCGAGCGCCTGCGCGAGGCCGACCCGTTCCTCGCCCTGCTGGTGGAGCCGATGCTCGGGGTCACCGTGACGCCGACGCAGGCCGCCGCCTCGAAGAAGATCAACGTGATCCCGTCGCGGGCGACCATCGGCGTCGACTGCCGGGTGCCGCCGGGGCTCGGCGAGGCCGAGGCGCGCGCCCGCCTGGAGGAGCTGCTCGGCCCCGACGGCTACCGGCTCGAGTTCCACGAGACCGTGGAGGGGAACCGCTCGCCGATGGAGTCAGAGTTGATGGACGCGATCGGCGACTGGATCGACGAGCATGACCCGGGCGCCGAGGTCGTCCCCACCAGCCTGCCCGGGTTCACGGACTCGCGCTGGTTCCGCGCGGCCTTCCCCGACTGCGTCGCCTACGGCTTCTTCCCCCAGAAGCACATGACGCTGCACGACTGTGCGCCGTTGATCCACGGCGCCGACGAGCGCATCGACGTGCGCGACCTGGGCTTCGCCGCCCGCTTCTTCCGCGACGTCGCCCAGCGGATCCTCGGATGAGCGAATGACCCCGGAGACGCCAGAGAAGCTCCGCCTCGGCGGCATGGCCCTGCGCAACGGGTTGCTCGTGCACGGGCCCACGCACTGGGCGGCCGCGGTCCGCGCCCGCGACGGCGGCATCCGCACGGCCAGCGGGCCCAAGCCGCGCGTGCGCGGTTTCGACGCCGTGCCGGGCGTGCGCGGGCTCGCGCGGCTAGCCGAGGCGTTCGCTGTGATCCCCCTCGTCAAGCGCGCGCTGCCCGACGCGCGGCTGCCCTTCCAGGACGCCCGCGTGATCGGTGTCGCCGCGGGCGCGGCGGCGGCCGGATCGGCGCTGCGCCGTCGCGGGGGCGGCGCCCTGGGCAGTGAAGCCGCGGCCGGGGCGCTCGCGCTCGCGCCGGCCCTGTTCGCCCTGCGGGGCGGCGAACTGGCCTCCTATCACGGCGTCGAGCACAAGGCGATCGCCGCCTACGAGCAGGACGCGCCGGACGCGGCCGACGCGGCGAAGGAGCACGACCGCTGCGGCTCCAACCTCGTGGCGCCGATGCTTGCCGCCAACGTTGCGGGGTCCGTGCTCCTGCGCCGCCTGCTCGGGCGTCCGGGGCCGGTCGCCAACGCCGCGGTCGCGCTGTCCTCGATGGCCGCCGCCGTCGAGGTCTTCGCCTGGTCCGAGCGCCATGCCGACACCCGTGTGGCGCACGCCCTTCGCCGCCCGGGCCACGAGCTCCAGCGCGCGCTCGGCACGCGGGAGCCCGACGAGCGCCAGCTCGAGGTCGGCCGTGCAGCCCTGGCCGAGATCCTTCGCGCCGAGGGTGTCGAGCGGTAAGCTCAGTCGTCGTGTCCATGTGCCGTCAGCAGGCCTTGATCGAGGTTCCGGTCGAGAAGCTGTGGGAGCTGGTGGGCGACGTACGGCGCCACCCGGAGTGGTGGCCGCGGATCATCGACGTCCAATGCGAGGAGCTCGAGCAGGGCTGCACGTTCCGGCAGGTGACGAAGGCCGCCGTGGGCAAGATCGAGACCGACATCCTGGTCGAGCGCCTCGAGGGCTGCCGCGAGCTGCAGCTGCGCTGCCTGGACACCGGGACCTGCTCACGTTGGCTGCTCACGAGCACGCAGGCGGGCACGTTCGTCGACGTCGAGCTGGGAATGGACCCGCACAACCTTCCCAACCGCGTGTTCGACGCCGTCGCCGGCCGCCGCTACTTCCGCAAGTGGCTCGCGCAGTCCCTCGACGCACTCCGGCAGGCGGCCGGCGAGGAACGCCACATCGCCGCCTAGGCCGGCGCGAACGGGCCCTAGACTCTTGCCATGGCGGTCGCGCCGACCCGCCAGCGCCTGGCGCCCGACGTGTTTCGCCTTCCGGTGGACAGGATCCGGGAGGGGTACTACTCGGACGCCTACTTCAACCACACGAAGATCCTGCTCGAGGAGCAGGGTCACCGGCCGAACGTGCTCATGCAGGTCTTCCAGAAGCACGACTCGGTGCTCGGCGGCATCGATGAGGCCATCGCGGTGCTGAAGCTGTGCTCCGGCGAGCGGGGTCCCGACGGAGAGTGGATCGACGGCTGGCCGAAACTCGACGTCCGCGCCCTCCACGAGGGCGACGAGATCGGACCGCGGGAGCCCGTGCTGACGATCGAGGGCGACTACACGCTGTTCGCCCACCTCGAGACGGTGTATCTCGGCTGCTTGGCGCGGCGCACGCTGATCATGCGCAACGTGCGCGAGGTCGTCGACGCCGCGGGCGGCAAGCCGATCTTCTACTTCCCCGCCCGCCACGACCACTGGCTGGTACAGACCGGCGACGGCTGGGCGGCCCACATCGCCGGCGCGATCGGCGTGTCCACCGACGCGCAGGCTTCGTGGTGGGGCGGCCGCGGCACCGGCACCGTGCCGCACTCCCTCATCGCCGCGTACGGGGGCGACACGGTCGAGGCGGCCCGCCGCTTCGCGGAGCGCTTCCACGACGAGATGACCATCACCGTGCTGGTGGACTTCGACAACGACTCGGTTCAGACTGCCGTCGCCGTGGCCGATGCGCTGGGGGACAAGTTGTGGGGGGTGCGGTTGGACACGTCGGAGCAACTCGTCGACAGGTCGCTTTTCGAGGAGATGGGCGACTTCCGTCCGACCGGCGTCAACGAGCGGCTGGTGGAGAACGTCCGCGCGGCGCTCGACCGCGCCGGTCACCCCGACGTGCGGATCGTGGTCTCCGGAGGCTTCGACGCCGAGCGGATCCGCGCCTTCGAGGGCGGCGGTGTCCCCGTGGACGCCTACGGCGTCGGGTCGTCGTTGATCCGCGGCGAAAACGACTTCACGGCCGACGTCGTGATGGTCGACGGGCAGCCGCACGCAAAGGTGGGACGCCGTTTGATCGTCTCCGAGCGAACGAAAAAGGTGGAGTAACCTCGCTCAGCGGGCGATAAGGACCCAGCATGCCCTTCGGATTCCTCGGCATCAGCTACGACGAGCTCGTCACCTGGCTTCAGATCTGGGGCCCGTTCATCTTCATGGGCCTGATCGCGTTCTTCCTGTGGCGCACGCTGAAGCTCATGCCCAAGACCAAGCCGCAGCAGATCAAGCCTGCGTCGCCTTCCTCGATCGGTTGGGACGACATCGCCGGCGTCGAGGAGGCCAAGCACGAGCTCCAGGAGGTCGTCGAGTTCCTGCGCGACCCCAAGCGCTTCCAGAAGCTCGGCGCCACCGTCCCGAAGGGCATCCTCCTCCACGGCCCCCCTGGTACCGGCAAGACGCTGTTGGCGAAGGCCGTGGCGAAGGAGTCGCGCGCCCAGTTCTTCTCCCAGTCCGCCGCCTCGTTCGTCGAGATGTTCGCCGGCCTCGGCGCGGCGCGCATCCGCCGGCTGTTCGCCCAGGCGCGCAAGGAGGCGCCGGCCGTCATCTTCATCGACGAGCTCGACGCCGTCGGTGGGCACAGGGGCGCGGACATCTCGGGGGAGAAGGACCAGACGCTCAACCAGCTGCCGGTGGAGATGGACGGCTTCAGCGCGCGCGGCGATGTGGTGGTCATCGCCGCCTCCAACCTGCTCGAGAAGCTCGACAAGGCGCTGCTGCGCCCCGGTCGCTTCGACCGCCAGATCTTCGTCTCGCCGCCCGACGTCCGCGGTCGCGAGGGCATCCTGCGAGTCCACACGGCGCGCAAGCCGCTGGGCGAGGTCGACCTCGAGTTGATCGCCCGTCAGACGAGTGGCCTCACCGGCGCCGACCTGGCCAACATCTGCAACGAGGCGGCGATCTTCGCCGCCCGCCGCGGCTCGGAGCTCGTCATGCAGCGCGACTTCGACTCGGGCCTGGAGCGCGTCGTCGCCGGCATGCAGTCGCGCCGCAAGCTCAACGACCACGAGAAGCGCGTCGTGGCCTACCACGAGGCCGGCCACGCGCTCTGCGCCGAGCTGCTGCCGGGCGTGGACCGCGTGCACAAGATCTCGATCGTGCCGCGCGGGCGAGCTCTCGGTTACACGCTCAACCTCCCGACCGAGGACCGCTACCTCAAGACGCGCGAGGAGCTGATCGATTTCATGACGATGCTGCTGGGCGGCCGGGCGGCCGAGCAGCTGGTGTTCGGGTCAATCACCACCGGCGCCCAGGACGACCTCAAGCGGGTGGGCGAGATCTCCGCGTCCATGGTGAGGGAATACGCCATGGGCACCAGCTCTAGCTCCCTTCCGGCGATGGGTGACGTGGCGGCCGAGTCCACCAGGCGGATGTACGACGCCGAGGTGCGCGAGCTGGCGGACGAAGCCTTCCGCTCCGCAGTGAGCCTGCTGGACTCTCACCGGGAGCAGCTCGATGCCCTGGCCGGCACCCTGCTGACCAACGAGGTCCTGG
>JAWVFS010000180.1:0-3469 GCA_033855795.1 Solirubrobacteraceae bacterium
CAGCTCCCGTGCGGCGCGCTCCCACGTCAGCGAGCCGACCGCCTCGGCACCCGCGGCCGCCAGCCGCGAGCGAAGGTCGGCGTCCCCGGCCACCCGCACCATTGCGTCGGCCAGCGCGTCCGCGTCGCCGGGCGCCACGCGCAGCGCGCCCTCGCCCAGGGTCGCGGCGTAGACCGGCAGGTCGCTGACGATCGCCGGCGTTCCGGCGCGGAGCGCCTCCGCCGGGGGCAGTCCGAACCCCTCGATCCAGGAGGGCATCACGAGCGCCAGGGCGCCGGCGTACAGGGCCGTCAGCGCGGCGCGGTGGACCTCGCCCAGCAGCCGGACGCCGGGCGCACGCAGACGCGGCGCCAGGCGCCCACCGCCGACGAGGACCAGCTCGGCCTCGAGCCCTTGCGCGCGGGCCCGCCCGAACGCCTCGACCAGAAGCTCGGGGTCCTTGCGCGGCTCGAGCGCGCCGACGAACAGCAGGTAGCGCTCGGGCAGGCCGGGCGGCGCGGCCGCGGGGTCGAGCGGCGGCAGGTCGACCCCGTTGGGCACCACCGTGACGCGGGCCGGCGAGATCCGCCAGTGCCGCTCGATCTCGTCGGCGGTTGCCTGCGACACCGCCGCCACGGCGCTCGCACGCTCGGCCAGGCGCCGCGGGCGGGCGAGCGCGTGCCACAGGCGCTCGTACGCGGTGAAGTCCTGCGGGCGGTGCATCCAGGAGAGGTCGTGCACGCTGAGCACCATCGGGACGCCGCGCGAGGCGGCCAGCGGCGCCGGCGCAGGAATCCACAGGACGTCGACGTCGCCGAGCAGGCGGTCGAGGCGGGGGCGTCCGGCCAGCGCGGCGGCGCCGAACAGCGCGCGGCTGGGGAGCGGGTGGCGGACGATGCGCACGTTGGCGCGGTCCAGCCCCGCCGGCGGCGTCCACGGCCCGCGGCCGGGGACGAGCACGTCGAGGCGATCGTCGGGGAAGGTGGCGGCCAGGGCTGCGACCACCGAACGCGTGACGTGGGTGACCCCGCGGTCCTGGGGCCCGGCGAGGCTGCGACCGTCGATCCCCACGCGCACGGCGTGAGCCTATGCCAGGCGCGCTCGCGCTCGTCAGCCGCAGCGCGTGGCGCTGGAGGTCTTGGCGCAGCCCTCGAGCGACCGCGCGGTACTGCGCCAGGCCGACAGGGCCGGCTTGCTGACGATGCCCGAGCCCGACTGGCGGCGCAGGCCGGAGTAGTCGAAGGGCTGGTCGGAGCCGAGCGGCGGGGACAGCCATGTGAACCAGAAGATCCCCCCGATGCGCAGCTGCGTCCGCAGCCGGGAGAGGAGGGGGATGGCCTCGCGGATTCGGCTCGCCTGGTCGCGCTCTGACACCTCGAAGCCGTAGCGCGTCCTGGTCTTGCCCTTCGCCGATGGCCACGACAGCTCGGTCAGCAGCAGCGGCTTGCGCCCGTCGCCGTGCCGGGCCATGACGTCGCGGAACAGCCGCACGCTGCGGACCACGTTCGCCGTCCGCAGGCTGAACGGGTTCTGGGCCGCCTGGTCGAACAGACGCCCGCCGCCGGCCGCGTACACCTTGGCGAGGTCGGTCCAGGACAAAAAGCCGTAGCCGCTGTTGAGGCCGGCGAGCACGATCTTCGCGCCGCGGTCGGCCGCCTTGATCGCCGCGCGCGCCGCGGCGAGCAGGCGCACGTAGCCACGCGCGAACGGCTGCTCGGTCCAGTAGTAGGGCTGTCCGGGCTCGTTCCAGATCTGGTACGCCCGCACCGGGACGGCTCGGTCGCCCGGGTGCGCGCGCCAGTAGTCACCGCCGGGGCCGTACCGGTGCACAAGGGCCGTGAGGAAGGCGGCGTAGGTGGCGGGGTCGCGCGGCGGGCTGGCGTTGTAGGCCGTGCCCGGGCGCAGCTCGGCCCAGTCCGGCGTGGTCAGCACGGTTGGCAGCACGCGCAGCCCGCGTGCGGCCGCGCCCCCGATCAACCGGTCGGAAACGGAGAAGTCGATCGGGCCGGCCTGCGAGGGCTGCATGGCCGCCCAGAACAGCGGCAGGCGGACGGACTCCACGCCGGCGCGCGTCATCAGGCCGAATTCGCCCACCACGCCCACACCCGGGTCGAGCATGGGACCGCTGGCATTGGCCCCGAGAAAGCCCTGCGGAACCTGCCGTCGGGCCGCCGCCGCGTCGCCCGCCGGGAGCGCGATGGCCAGCATGGCGGCCAGGAGAGGGGGTATGAGTCGGCGGTGGCGCATGTGGAGGTGCAACCCGGGGGGACGGTCTTCCCGCCCGCCGAAGGTTAAACTCGCGGCGGCGATGAGGGATTCGGACTTAATGGCCGGCCGTCGCGTCGCGCTCGTGCACGATTTCCTGCTCGACGTGCGCGGTGCCGAACGCGTCTTCGAGGCGATCTGCCGGGTATGGCCCGACGCGGACGTGTTCACTGCCGTGTACGACGAGGAGGGCACCGCGGGTCGCTTCGCCCACCGGCGCATCCACACCTCCTTCCTGCAGCGGCTGCGTCCGACCGCGCGCACGTTCCGGGCGCTGCTGCCCCTCTACCCGTACTCCGTCGAGGCCTTCGACCTGCGCGAGTACGACCTGGTGATCTCCAGCGCGAGCGCCTGGGCGCACGGCGTGATCGTCGACGAACAGGCCGTGCACGTGTGCTACTGCCACAACCCGTTCCGCTACGCGTGGAACGCCCGTGAGGGAACGCTCGCCGACCACGGCCCGGTCATGCGCGCCGGGCTGCGGGTGCTGTTCAACCGCTGGCGCCAGTGGGACTGGATCGCCGCGCAGCGAGTGGACCGCTACGTGGCCAACTCCGAGACCACCCAGCGGCGGATCAAGCGCTACTACGGCCGCGACGCCACCGTGCTGCACCCGCCGATCGACCTCGGGCGGTTCGCTCCCGGCAAGCCGGTGGGCGACTACCACCTCGTCGTGTCCGAGCTGATGCCGCACAAGCGCATCAACGTGGCGATCGAGGCCTTCAACCGTCTCCGCCGGCCGCTCGTGGTCGTCGGCGACGGCCCCGACGCGCGCCGCCTGCGGCGCATGGCCGGCCCCACCATCCGCTTCGAGGGGCGCGTCCCCGACGCCCGCGTCGCGGAGCTGCTGGAGTCCTGCCAGGCGCTGGTTGTGACGGCCACCGAGGAGTTCGGGATCGCGGCGGTCGAGGCGCAGGCCGCGGGTCGTCCCGTGGTCGCACTCGCGCAGGGCGGCGCGCGCGAGACCGTGCAGGACGGCGCGACCGGGATCCTGTACTCCCCCGACGACCCGGGCGCGCTGGCGTCGGCCATCGCGGGCTTCGACGCGCTGGGCGTCGACTCCGAGGCGTGTGTCGCCAATGCGGCGCGCTTCGGTACCGACCGCTTCCGCGATGGGCTGCGCGGCGTGGTCGACGAGACGGTCGCGTCGGCGCCGGCGCCCACGCGTGCGCGCCGGCGTGCGGCACCCCGGCGGCCGCCCCGCCTGCTCGTCGGCAGCGGCTAG
>JAWVFS010000181.1:0-7051 GCA_033855795.1 Solirubrobacteraceae bacterium
CCGCCATGATCCCGTCGCCCATGTACGCGACCAGGGTGCCGCCGTGGTCGAGGATCGCGTCGCTCATCTCGCTCAGGTACTTGTTCAGGACCTCGATCACCTCGGCGGGCGCCAGTGACTCGGCGAACGACGTGAAGCCGCGCAGATCGCTGAACATCACCGTGCCGTCCCGCTGCACGCCGCCGAGGCGCAACCCCGCATCCGTGCTGGCGAGCACCTCGTCGACCACGTCCTCGGGCACGAAGCGCGAGAACATGTCGCGCACGCGCTCGCGGTCGAACGCGGTCGTCACGTAGTGGACCGCGAGCGCCCCGAACGACGCCAGCAGGACCGTGCCGAGCGGGTACACGAACGACACGATCCAACCGCCGTTGAACGCGAGCTGCGCGGCGATGACGAAGACCGCACCGGCCACCAGGGAAAGGGCGATCGCGCGCAGCGGGGACAGCAGCCGCAGACTGGCCAGCGGAGCCACCAGCCCGAGCAGAACGATCAGCGCCACGTTGACGCCGCCCGGCGCCGGCTGGAGGGGCAGGCCTCGGCGCACGGTCTCGATCGCGTTCGCCTGGATCTCGGCGCCGGACATCAGGCCGTTGCCGGTGGTGGACGTCGGGTGCACGTCCTGCAGCGACGGCGCCGACGGACCGACCACGACGATCTTGTTGCGGAACAGGCCGGGTGGCGTCTTGCCCTGCGCCACGCGCGAGAACGAGACCGTTCGGACCGTGCCCGGCGGGCCGTAGTAGTCGATCCAGGCCGACTGGCCGCCGAAGAGCTTCGGCTTCACCGGACGACCGTCCGCGACCTCGGTCGTCACCACGGAGAAGGCCTTGAGTTTGTCGATGGCGTAGGCGCTGCGACGGATGACTCCGCCCGGATCGTTGGGGAAGAGCCCGTTGCCGGGATGCGCGCCGATCTGGCGCAGGTAGTCGTCCCCGCCCAGAATGGCGGTCCCGCCCTTGTCGTCTACCTCGGTCGTCGAGAGTACGACGCGTCCGTTCGCCTTGGCGATCGCGTCACCCAGCGCGTTGTCGGGGGGGTTGTCCCAGTCCTTTCCGTTGCTCGGCTCGGTGAACTGCACGTCGTAGGCGATCGCCTTCGGGTGGTCCGCGGAGATGTGGCGGATGGCGTCGGCGTGCACGGTGCGGGAGAACGGCCAGCGCTGGTGCAGCTCGTTGAACGTCACGTCGTCGATCTGCACGACGATCAGCTCCGACGGAGGCTTCTGCGTGCCGCGAATGGAGAAGCGGGCGTCGACGCTGTCCAGCTCGACGTTGCGCAGGACGTCCGTGCCGTAGGCGACGAGGCCGAGAGCCGTGACGCCGAGTCCGACGGCGAGGAACAGCACCGTGCGCACCGGAAGCCGGGGGATCCAGCCGAATGCTCGCGACCCGCGCCTCACGTCAAATCTCCCACCAGCAGGGCGAGCCCGAACAGCGCCAGCGCATGGAAGCTCTGATCGACGACGGCCACGATCGGGGCGGTGGCGGCCGCGTCGTGTCCCTTGACCTTCGCGATGTAGAGGCGCAGGAGCCGCCCGTCGTCCTGCACGAGGTGCGGCCCGGCGATCAGCGCCGCCACCCACAACACCCCGGCCTGTAGATCGTCGGCCAGCCACACGAGCGCGGGGACGAAGGCCAGCGTGTACGTGGCGATGTGCGACAGCAGCGCCCTGCGCGCCAGCGGGTTGGAAGCACTCAGGCCGCCGCGCTTGTGCCGGGCCTGCCAATCGGTCTGCAGCAGGTAGTCCCCCGTGAGGTGGCACACGATGAACACCGCGAAAACCTCGACCCACGGCATGGCGGCGAGCTTACCGTTACGCTCCCACGGTGGCGAGGCCGGACTCCATTTCCCCCCTCCCCGCCGGACTTGAGCTGAACGATCGGTACGTCGTCGTCGAGCCGATCTCGAGCGGAGCGATGGGTGCCGTGTACCGCGGCCAGGACACGGAGGCCGGCACCGACGTCGCGCTCAAGCACCTCACCGACCGGCGTCACGCCGAGCGCTTCGAGGTCGAGGCGCGCCTGCTCGGCGTCCTCAGCCATCCGCGGGTCGTCCGCGTGCTCGACTACTTCCAGGACCCGACCGGCCAATACCTCGTCATGGATCTCGTCGAGGGCACCGACCTCGGTGTCCTGCTCAAGAAACGGGGAAACCCGGGGCTTCCGATCGACGAGGCGACCGAGTACGCCAGGCAGGCCTGCGAGGCCCTCCAGTACGTGCACGAGCAGCAGATCATCCACCGTGACGTCAAGCCGCAGAACCTGATCCTGGGCGACAACGGGGTCGTGCTCGTGGACTTCGGGATCGCCCGCATGCTCGACGAGGAGGAGATCAGCGGCACCGTGGGGATCGGCACGCCGCGCTACATGGCGCCCGAGGTTTTCGCCGGCGGCACGATCTCGGCGCGCACCGACGTGTTCGGCCTGGCCGCGACGCTGTGGACGCTGATCGCGGGCAAGGCGCCGGTGTACGCCGACCCGACGCGGTTGAGCTCCGTGGTCGGCGAGGTCTCGTCCCAGCTCGAGCAGACGATCATGGCCGGGCTGGAGATGATCCCGGACCGGCGGGTGGCGTCGGTCTCGGCCTTCGCCAAGGCGGTCGGCGCACCGCTCGTCCGCGAGGGCGCATCGCTCGCCCTCTCCGTCGAGCAGCCCGCGGCGCCCCGGACGCTGATGGAGGGCATCGTCCGCACGGCGGCCGGCGTGTTCGGGGCCGCCGCCTCGTCGATCGCGCTGCTCGATCAGACCACCGGCGAGGTCGTCTTCCAATCGGCCTGGGGTGCGGGAGCGCGCGAGATCATCGGGGTCAGGCTCCCCCCGGGAGAGGGGATCGCCGGCATCGTCGTCGAGAGCGGCGAGCCGGAGGCCGTGGGCGATTGCCGCAACGACACGCGCTTCGCCGCCAGGATCGCCGAGGGCACCGGGTACGTCCCGTACACCATGCTCGTCGTTCCGCTCACCCGACGCGACGAGCCGGTCGGCGTGCTCTCGCTGCTCGACCGGCGCGACGCGGGCCGCTACGGGCCCGACGACGTGGAGCGCGCCATGCTGTTCGCCGAGCTCGCGGTCACGGCCCTGGACGTCGAGCCCGAGCTGTTGACGCACCTCGGCGAGACTCGGCCCTAGCGGCGCTTGGCCAGGTAGCGCCCGCCGGCGCGGACTATGACGGTCCGGCGCTTGACGAAGTCGCGCACCTGGACGCTCCCGGCCTTCACCTGCGTCAGCGTCCCGGCGCAGGTGTCCTCAACGCTCCAGGTGGTCCCGCGCACGGTCGCCGCGCTGTACCGGCCCCGGGTTCGAAAGCGGCCCCGGCCCGAGGCCCGCAACCGGTTTCCCGCCCGCGCCGCAATCGCGAACGGGTTCCAGGAGGCCTGCTTGCCGCCCGGACAGGAGGAGAAGTCACCGCGCGTCAACGTGAGCGTCGTCAGTCCGCTCCGGCGCTCCTGCGTGAACACCGCCATGCCGTCGAAGAAGTCCGCCGACCCCGTACGGCCGCCGGCCGTCCCGGCCGCGGTCGCCAGCCTGATCCTTCCCTTCGTGAGGTCGAGGACCGAGCCGGCCCGGATTGGGGCCGACCCGTCGAGCTCCTCGAAGGCCCGCGAGCCCGGTACGCGGACGAGCACTTTTCCGCTCACCACGCTCCCCCGCGCGGTCTGCCCCGGCTGCGGCGTCGCGCCGGCGACCTGGATGGTGGAGGTGGCCACGTTGGAACTCGCGCCCTGGGGGTCGCTCGCGCGAAACTGAATCGAATCCGCGCCCACGAAGCCGGGGGACGAGGTGTAGTAGGCGGTCGCGTTGGTGCCAGGTCCGCCCGGCAAGGCGGACAGCGTGCCGTGCGCGGGGCCCTGGACGAGCAGGATCGAGAGCCGGTCGGCGTCCGCCGGATCGGGGTCGTCACAGATTCCCTGAGCTCTGAGGGACCGCGAACCGTCGAGCAGGAGGGTTCTCACACCGGAGAACACGGATTCGGTCCGGTTGGCACAGTGCGGCGGCGTATTGGCTCCAGCCGTGGCCGGCCCGAGTGCCGCCCCGACGGCCACGAGGACCAGGCCAAGGAAAACGGCGCCGGCGGCGAGGGGCGGAATCCCCCTCAGAATCGTCTGGAAAACCAAGAGCTTGCCGATCCGCGGTCCTAAGGCGCCCGTGCGAGGTAGCTCTTGCCGGCGCGCACGATGACGTTGCGCCGCTTGCGCAGGTCGCGCACGGTGACGCTCCCCTGCGTGACCTTGGTGAGGGTCCCGTCGCAGCGGTCGATGGTCTCCCAGATGGTGCCGCGCACCGTCGCGGCGCTGTACCGACCACGAGTGCGGAAACGGCCCCGGCCGCTACCACGCACACGGCGGACGACGCGACGGCTGCGTGCCGCGCTCGCGCCCTTGGCCGAGCAGCGGCGGAAGCTGCCGCCGGTCAGGTTGATGTCGGTCAACCCCCGCAGGCGGCGGTTCTGCAGGCTGTTGAAGTAGCCGCCGTTGAAGTCGGCGATGCCGAGCTTGGTCGAGGTTGCGTTGGCCGCGGTGAAGATCCTCACCACGCCACGGCGGCTGTCCAGCGTGGTTCCCACCGGGATGTCGCGGATTCCCGCGAGGGGGACGAACTTCCGGGGCTTGGCGGCGCTCGTGTGCGCCGAGCCCTTGGCCTTGGGCGGCAGCCGCAGGAACACCTTGCCCGAGACGAGCCCGATCGTCACCGACTTGCCCAGGACCGGCTTCGGCAGCACCTGGTAGCTGAACGTCGCGGTCGTCGAGTGGCCGCACCGGTTGCTTGCCGTGCGCTGGATGCTGAAGAAGCCCGCCTTGCTGGTGTTGACCGCGAGGCCCGCCTGCGACGGGTTGGAGGCCAGGCCGAGGGCGTCGCTGGCCGACACCGACACCGACGCGCGCTCCCCGGTCACGTACAGGGTCTTCCGCTGATCGCTCGTGATCGACACCACCGGGTTGTCACATGGCTGGATCGTGGCCTGAACGAGCAGCTGCTGGTCGCCTGACCCGAAGAACGGGCTCCGGGCCGAGCCGCCGTTGGCGAGGTCGGGCGCGGTGAACCACCCCAGCACGTCACTCGACGAGCCGCTATTGAATATCGGCGCGCCGATATTCGACGAGACCGGGACGTCCAGCGCGACCCGGTCGCCCGCCCTGATCGGCACGTTGGTCGCGATCGGGCCCTTGACCGTGTCGTTGCTGTCGGGCACGGTCACGTTCGCGCTCGACCCGGCCCCCACATACGAGCCTCCGACGGGCCGCACGATGCGCAACGCGTAGGAGGCGCCAGCGTCCTGAGAGCGGTAACTCCAGGACGTGACGATGCCGTCGACGGGCGAGGTCAGCGTCGCGCCCGGCTGGGTGGACTGAAAGGTCGTGCACGGCACGCCGCAGCCGAAGTAGCCGTTCATCTGCGGATTGGCGAGACTGTTGCCGATCGTCGTGGCCGCCGGGCTCGGCCCCGGCGAGGCGATCAGCGCGAGCGCCGCCACGGCGAGCACCGCCAGCGCTCGGCTCAGCCATCCGCGGGACACCGGCGACCGCGAGGGCACGCCCGTCATCGACCGTTCCGGCGCTGCAGACTTGCGTTCAGGAGGCCCTTCCCGTGATTGCGCCATTTCACCAGCGGCGGAGCCGCGGGTCAACCGGATGAAACATCGCCGGTGCGCCGAAGTTGCGCGACGGTAAGCTGCGCGGCGTGAGGCGGCGCAAGCACGGGCTTCGCCTCGGCCTGCTGGCCGCGGTGGCCGTCGCCGCCGCCGGTCTTTCGGTGACGGCGTACGCGCTCGACCTCCTGCGCCCGCTCGAGCTCAACACCGTCGACGCCCGCTATCGCATTCGCGGGACGCGGGCGCCGCCCAAGGGCGTGGTCCTGGTCGCGCTCGACCCGAAGAGCCTGAAGGAGCTGGGGGTTCGCCCACCGCTCCCTCGCTCGCTGCACGCCCGCCTCCTCGAGCGATTGCGCGGTGACCACCCCAGGCTGATCGCCTACGACTTCCAGTTCATCGGCCATACCTCGAGTCGCGAGGATCGCGCGCTCGTCGCGGCGGTCTCATCCGCGCGCCCGGTGCTGCTGGGGACGCACGAGGACGCCGACGGGCGAGCGCTGCCCGTTCCCGCCGGGGTTGATCCGCGGCGGCTGGGAGCCACGGCCGCGAGCGTCGGTGTTCCCACGGACTCCGACGGCAAGATCCGCCGGATGCTCTACGCGCCGATCGAGCTCAAGTCGTTGGACGTGGCGTCGGCGGAGCTCGTCGCCGGGAAGCCCGTCAGTGAGAGGCACTTTCCCGACAACACCGCCTGGATCGACTATCGCGGCCCGCCCGGGACGGTCCGCACGTACTCCTTCTCCGACGTGCTCGCCGGTCGCGTGCCGCGCGGGACGTTCGCGAACAAGATCGTCGTGGTCGGGCCGACCGACCCGATCGAGAAGGACGTGTTCCCGACGCCCATGTCGGACAACGTGATGGCGGGTCCGGAGATCCACGTCAACGCGATCGCGACGATCCTCGACGGCGTTCCGCTGGTCCCGGTTGCCGCAGCCATCGACGTGCTCCTCATCCTGCTGTTCGCGGCCGTGCCGGCACTCGCGGCACTGCGGCGCTCGGCGCTCGTCACGCTCGCCGTCTCGGCCGGCGCGCTGGTGGTGCTGGCCGTGGGCGCACAGCTCGCCTTTGCTGCCGGCCGGATCGTGGCCGTGACCTATCCGGCGCTGGGGCTCGTGCTGGCGGCCACGGGATGCGTCGCCGTGGACTACTTCGGCGAGCGTCGCGCGCGTCGCCACATGCGCGTGCTGTTCGCGCGCTTCGTGCCGGCCGAGGTCGTCGACGACGTGATCGAGCGCACCGATGAGGACCTGCGGCTGGGCGGGGTCCGCCGCGAGGGCACGGTCATGTTCACGGACCTCCGTGGCTTCACCACCTTCTCGGAGTCGCTGGAGCCGGAGCGGGTGGTCGAGGTCATCAACCAGTACCTGGGTGAGATGTCGGACGCCATCCTCGGCCACGGTGGAACGCTCGTGTCGTACATGGGAGACGGCATCATGGCCCTGTTCGGCGCCCCGCTCGAGCA
>JAWVFS010000182.1:0-4408 GCA_033855795.1 Solirubrobacteraceae bacterium
GATGGGCGCACGCTCCCGGGTCAGGCCTCCGGCGCCCAGCGCGCTGAGGCGGCGGCGGTGCGTGAGGCCCGCGAGGCTGTTGGTCTGGTCCATGAACTGGGACAGCTGCGAGGAGCCGAAGAACTCCTTCTGCGCCGCGACCACGGGGCGGATGTTCACGATCGTCTGCGGCGTGATCGTGTCGGCGTCCTCGGTGGTGAGGCGCTCGCGCACGACGCGCTCCATCCGGTACAGGCCGACGCGGAACGCCTCCTGGATGAGCTCGCCGACCGTGCGCAGGCGCCGGTTGCCGAAGTGCTCGTACTCGTCGAGGTGCTCGGCGACCGGCTCGCGCGGCAGGGAGATCGCCTCGGCGGCGTAGTCCTTGATCTCGACCTCCGGGTCCTCGGGCATGCCGAGCAGCCGCGGAAGCGTGACCAGCTCCTTGACCAGGGCGATGATGTCGTCGTGGGTGAGGACGCGGGTGTCGAGGTCCACATCCTGCCCCAGGCGCGAGTTCAGCTTGTAACGGCCGACCCGCGTGAGGTCATAGCGCTTGGGGTCGAAGAAGAGCTGCTGGAGCAGGGCGTAGGCGGCGTCCACGCTCGGCGGCTCGCCGGGACGCTGCTTCTTGAACAGCTCGACCAGCGCACCCTTCTTCGTCTTCGTCGACTCGGGGTCGGCTTCGATCGTGTTCCGGATGTAGATGGAGTTGTCGAAGCGCTTGAGAATCTCCTCGTCGAGCTGCGCCACGTCCTCATCGGTCTCCTGGGCATCGGCGTCGGTGGACGGCTCGTAGGCCATCGCGCGCAGCAGGACGGTGACCGGCAGCTTGCGCTTGCGGTCGATGCGGACGAAGACCTTGCCCTTCTTGTCGATCTCGAGCTCCAGCCAGGAGCCGCGCGCGGGCATGAGGTTCGCCGTGAAGACCTGCTTCTCGGCGTCCTTGGGCTCCATCAGGTAGGCGCCCGGCGAGCGCACGAGCTGGGTGACGACCACGCGCTCGGTGCCGTTGATGATGAACGTGCCCCACTCGGTCATCCAGGGGAAGTCGCCCATGAAGACGGACTGCTCGCGGATCTCGCCCGTCTCACGGTTGACGAAGGCGACCGTGACGGTCAGCGGGCGGGCATAGGTCAGGTCCTTCTCGCGGCACTCCTCGATCGGAGCGACCGGATCATCGAAGGTGAAGGGGCCGAACGAGACGGCCAGATTGCCGGTGTAGTCCTCGATCGGCGAGATGTCGTCGATCGTCTCGCGGAGGCCGCCCTTTTCGGGGTCGGTCAGCCAGGCGAAGGACTTGCGCTGGATGTCGATGAGGTTGGGGACATCAAGAACCTTGTCGTGACGCGCGAAACTGCGGCGCGTCCGGGGGGCGTCGATTGCGGCCAAGACGGCGACTCCTCGGCGGTCGAGAGCGGGCGGGGCGGCGGCGCTAGAAAAGCGCGACCAACGAAAATAGCACAGCGGGCTACTGCCCCCCATGCGTGGGCGACCGGTCTCTCACGGACCCCGCTCCCGGCCACCGCGTATGTGGCGCGATGCCTTGCATGGAGCGGCTTCGACTATCGGCCGATCGCGCGCAGTGTAGCGGCGATTCGCCCTGCTCGCCAGTCGCGCAAGTCAGCGCCGCGGCGGGGTGCCGGCGCCCGGCGCGGGGCCGGTCGACGGCCCGGTCGGGGTGGGCGGCGTGCCGCCCCCACTCGGGGTCCCGTCGCCGGAGGGGGTGCCGCCGGCGGGGGTCGGGGTGTCCGGCGTGGCCGGCGTCGACGGCGTGCTGGTCGTCGGGGTCGACGTGCTGCCGTTCTCCTCCCCGCCGACCGAGTTGCCGCTCGGCTGGTGGCGGGCGGAGCGGCGGGGGGTGTCGCCGGTCGTCGTGCCGGAGCTCGTGTTCTGGTCGCCCGTCGAGTTCGGCGTGGACGTGGAGAAGTTCACGAGGTTGCCGGACGAGCTCGCCGCCTTCTGCTTGGGCTTCCTCACCGCGGCCGCCGTCGCGCCCGCGGCCGCGCCGGCGGGCGGGGCCAGCGAGAAGCTCGCGCCGCCGGTGGTGGCGAACCGTCGCTGGGGCGCCCGGTCCGTGGCGATGGCCACCGCGGTCGAGAAGCCCAGCAGGAGGATCAGGGCGAGGAGCCCGCCGGCCACCAGCCGGCGTCGCTGCGCCGCCTCGTCGAGGGACTCGCCGGGGTCGTCCTGCACCGAGGGCAGCGTCATCGGCGCGGCCGCGTTCCGGGCGCCGCGCTGCCGGTGCTCGCGCACGAGGTGACTCCAGTCGGCGCCGACCAGCTCCGCCGCCTTGGCCGCGGTCGCCTGCCCCAGCCACGCCGCCGGCAGGATCGGCAGCCATGCGCGGTAGGAGATCCCGGCCTCCTGGATCGCCTCCTGCGCCACGCGGCAGGTGTCGCAGCCCGCGAGATGCTCCGCCAGCCATGCGCGGTCCCCGGCGTCGTCGAGCTGCCGGTCCTGGCGCATGGCGATCAGCGCCACGGCGCGCTCGCAGTCGGGCGAGGAGACGGCGATCGAGGCCAGCGCTGTGCCCCGCAGCTCGTCGCGCAGCTTGATCCGCGCGCGCGAGATCAGCTGGGCCACGGCGTTCCGGTTCATGTCCATGATCTCGGCGATCTCGTCGTAGGAGAGCTCCTCGAGCTCGCGCAGCGCGAGCACCTCGCGCTGGCGCTCGGGCAGTCGCCCATTGGCCTCGCGCACGTCGGCCTGCAGCGAGGTCAGCATCGCCGTGCGCTCGGGGTCGCCGTCCAGTTCCCCGGGCTCCTGCGCTCGGCTCGGCTCGGGCACCTCGTCGGTCGGCACGGCGCGCCGGCGCTTGCCGATCAAGTCGTAGGAGGCATTGCGGGCCGCCGTGAACAGGTAGGCCGAGAAGTGCAGCTCGCGGCCCTCCAGCTCCGGCAGACGCCGGAGCACATTGAGGAAGGCCTCCTGCGTGGCGTCGGCCGCGTCGTCGCGGGAGCCCAGGAGGCGGTGACAGAAGTTGAAGATCCGCCTCTCGTACCGGTCGTAGAGCGTCGCGAATGCGGCGCCGTCGCCCGCCGCGGCAGCGCGCGCGAGCCGCGCTTCGTCCGCGGTGCCGGGCCGGTCCCGTTCGGCGATCGCGCCCGACGCGGCGCTCGTCGCTGCCATGCCCACGAGGTTACTGCGTGTCCCGACACACCCCTGCAACGGCCGAGGCGGCTGGGACTTACGGACAAGTCGTCAGTCGTCAGACGTCAGTCGTCAGAAGCTGGGCCCAAACCTCGCAACTGACGACTGACGACTGGCGTTACTTCAGTTCGACGGAAGCGCCGGCCTCTTCGAGATCGGCCTTGAGCTTGTCCGCCTCCTCCTTCTCGGCGCCCTCCTTGACCGGCTTGAGGTCGTCCACGAGCGCCTTGGCTTCCTTGAGCCCGAGGCCCGTGGCGGCGCGCACGACCTTGATCACCTGGATCTTCTTGTCGCCGGAGCCGGTCAGCACGACGTCGAACGTCGACTGCTCCTCCTCGCCCGCGCCGTCGCCGTCGGCTCCCGCCGCGGCGGGCGCGGCCGCGGCGACGGCGGTCGCCGACACGCCGAACTCCTCCTCGAGCGCCTTCACGCGCTCGGACAGCTCGAGCACCGAAATGCCCTTGAGCTCCTCGATCCACTCCTCGGTGGACACGTTCGTCTTCGTCGCCATGCTGTGGTCCTCCTACGCCTCCGCGGCGTTGTCGTCGTTCTCGGCGGCCGCCGCGGGGGCATCCGCCTCGGTTGCAGTCTCTTCGTCGGCCCCGGCGGGGCTCTCCTGCGCCTCGTCGGCCGGTGCCTCCTCGGCGGGCGTCTCCTCGGCGGGGGCCTCCTCGGCCTCCGGCGCGGGCGCCTCCGCCTCCGCCTCGGCGGGCTCCTCCGGAGCCACCTCGGCCTCGGCCGGCGCCTCCGCTTCGGCCTCGCCACTCACGAGCCCCTGCTCGGCGATCTGGCCGAGCTGCAGTGCGAGGCCGGCGATCAGCGCGTTCAGCCCGCCGACGAGGCCGGTCAGGGGCGCCGCCGTCATCCCCACGAGCTGGGCGTGGAGCACGTCGCGGGCCGGCAGCCGGGAGATCGCCTTGATGTCGTCGACGCTCACCTCGGCGCCGTCCATCAGCCCGCCCTTGAACTCGAGCAGGTCCTCGGCGCGGCCGAAGTCGGCCAGCGCCTTGGCGGCCAGCGCGGCGTCCCCGCGCACGAACGTCAGCGCCGTGGGCCCGTCGAGCAGATCGCGGATCGCATCGGCGCCGGCCTTGTCGGCCGCGCGCTCGGTGAGGGAGTTCTTGACGACCCGGTAGGTGGCGTCGGCGTCGCGCAGCCGCGTGCGCAGCTCGGCGGCCTGCGGCACCGAGATCCCCCGGTAGTCCACCGCGAAGACGGCGTCGGAGTCCTGGATCTGGCCGGCGATCTCCTCGACGAGGGCGGTTTTCTGTTCCTT
>JAWVFS010000183.1:0-3901 GCA_033855795.1 Solirubrobacteraceae bacterium
ACACGGCGCCTACTCCCGCAGCCCCACGGCTTCGAGGGCGCGGCTTTGATCCTGGTAGGCACGGAGCCTCCGGATCACGCCGCCCTCGCACTCGCTCACGAAGGCAGCCGGCGCTCGAGGTCGATCCCGCTCGCCTTGCCGCGCGTTCGGATGCGACCGAGCGTGACGACGGTGTCGCCGAGGTCGCGTGTCCCCGAGACGTCGATCGTCAGATCCCACACCGAGTGGAACTCGTCCCAGAACCTGCGCAGCTCCGCGTGTCCCCGGTACACCGCCTCGCTGCCGTGCACCTCGCTGGCTATCTCGGAGAACCACTCGATGTCCGCGTGGACCAACGCCAGCCAGGCGTCGATGTCGCCGCGATTCCAGGCGTCGAACGCCCTCAGCACCACATCCACGTTCTCGCGCGACATCCGCGCCCAGTATCCCGCTGCCGCGGCGTAGAGCACATGGCGATGGCGGGTAACCTGGTGCACTCCGGTCCGGGAGCAGTCCGCTCGGTTGCGGGACCGTCCCGGGACCGTCCGAGGATCGTCCAAGCGGCCCTGAGCGCGCGGGCGAGACCGAAGCGCCGATCCGTCGCCGTACCGTCGCCGTACGACCGATGAGTTTCGGAGGCAGGCCCGGTCTCAACGACAAATGCGAGAAATGGAGGCGCAACCGATGACGCACGAGATGACCGACCGAAGCCGCTGGATCGCCCTGTACGTGCTCTGCGCGGGCGTGCTGATGATCGTGCTCGATGTCACGGTCGTGAACGTGGCGCTGCCGTCGATCCAGAGCGATCTCGGTTTCTCGCAGTCCAGCCTTGCCTGGGTCGTCAATGCCTACCTGATCGCCTTTGGCGGTCTGCTCCTGCTGGCCGGACGCTTCGGCGACATCCTCGGGCGCAAGAGCGTCTTCATGGCCGGGCTTGGCCTGTTCACGGTGGCATCGCTGCTGTGCGGGGTGGCGCAGAGCCAGGAACTGCTCGTCGTGGCTCGGTTCGTGCAGGGCATCGGTGGTGCGATGACCTCCGCGGTGGTCCTCGGCATGATCGTGACGATGTTCCCGGAGCCACGGGAGCAGGCGAAGGCGATCGGCGTGTACGGGTTCGTCGCCTCCGCGGGCGGCTCGATTGGGCTGCTGGCGGGCGGCGTGCTGACCCAGTCGATCAACTGGCACTGGATCTTCTTCATCAACCTCCCGATCGCCATCGCCACCGGGATCCTGGCTCACCGCCTGATCGTCCGCGACGAGGGCATCGGCTTCGGCGACGGAGCCGACATTCCGGGGGCCATGCTGATCACGAGCTCGCTGATGCTCGGCGTCTACACGATCGTCAAGCCCGCGGCCGACCACGGCTGGGCCTCGGGCCAGGCGCTGGGTTTTGGCGCCGTCTCGCTCGCGCTGCTGGTGGCCTTCGTCGTGCGCGAGGCCACTGCGCCCAACCCGCTGATCCCCCTGCGGATCTTCCGCTCGCGCAACGTGACCGGGGCAAACGTGCTCCAGGCGCTCCTGGTCGCCGGAATGTTCGGGATGTTCTTCCTCGGAGCCCTCTACCTCCAGCGGGTGCTCGGCTACGACGCGCTGGAGATCGGCTTTGCGTTCCTGCCTGCCACCATCGTCATGGGCGTGCTCTCGCTGCGCTACTCCGAGCGCCTGATCATGCGCTTCGGCGCCAGGCAGACGCTCATCCCCGGCATGGTGCTCGTCGCGATCGGGCTCGCCCTGTTCACACGGGCGCCGGTGCACGGCAGCTACGCGGAGCACGTCCTGCCGGTGATGATCCTCCTCGGGGTCGGCATCGGCGTCTCGTTCCCCGCGCTGATGACGCTCGCGATGTCGGGCGCCACGCGGGAGGATGCGGGCCTGGCGTCCGGTCTGGTCAACACGACGGCCCAGGTGGGCGGCGCGTTGGGGCTCGCCGTTCTGGCCACCCTGGCCACCACGCGCAGCAACGACCTGATGCACGCCGGAAAGTCCACCACCGCCGCGCTGGTCAGCGGCTACCACCTCGCGTTCGTCGTCGGGGCCGGCCTGGTGGTGGCCGCCATCGTGGTTGCCGTCACCGTCCTCCAGCCCGAGGAGCGCCCTGCCGAGGCGCCGGCCGCGGCGGAGTCCGCGTGCGCGGAAGCTGCGTAGCCCCGGCTCACCCCGTTTGAACACAACCGCTCAGGAGGATTGCCATGAAACAGGTCATGGTTCAGTACAAGGTCAAGCCGGATCAGACCGAGAAGAACGAGGAGCTCGTCCGTGCGGTGTACGACGAACTGCACCGCACCGAGTTCGCCGGGCTCCGTTACGCGACGTTCAAGCTCGACGACGACGTGACGTTCGTCCACATCGCCGTCGAGACCGGGGACGGTCAGAGATCGCTGGCGGACCTGGACGCATTCAAGGAGTTCACGAAGGACATCGGCGAGCGCTGCGACGTCGCCCCGGCCGCCACCGGGCTCCGCGAGGTGGGCTCGTTCCGGTTCTTTGGCGAGCCCGCAGCGTAATCTCCTCGGCATGAGATCCGCCCCGTCGACGAACGGACGCGACGGCCACGGTGGCGGGTCGCCCTCGATTGCCGTGGTGGGGGGCGGCTTCGGCGGCGTCGGCGCGGTGGTGATGCTCAAGCGGGCCGGCTACGACGACGTGACGGTCTTCGAGCGGGCGGAGCGGGTGGGTGGCGTCTGGCACCACAACACCTATCCCGGAGCCGCCTGCGACATCCCGTCCCACCTCTACGAGTTCTCGTTCGAGCCGAATCCGCACTGGTCGCGGCGGTTTGCCCCCCAGGCCGAGATCCAGGCCTACCTCGAGGACGTGGCGCGGCGCCACGGGGTGCTGGACCGGATCCGCACGGGCACCGAGGTGACGCGCGCGAGCTGGGACGATGAGCGCAATCGGTGGATCCTGGAGACGAGCGCCGGGACGCACGAGGCCGATGTCCTGGTCACCGCGTGCGGGCAGCTCTCGGTGCCCTCGGTGCCGCCGATCCCGGGGCTCGAGAGCTTCGAGGGCCCGGCCTTCCATACCGCGCGTTGGCGCGACGACGTGGACCTCACGGGCAAGCGGGTGGCCGTGGTCGGGACCGGCTGCAGCGCGATCCAGGTGGTGCCCGCCGTCCAGCCGATCGTCGAGCACGTCGACGTCTACCAGCGCTCCCCGGGCTGGACCTTCCCCAAGACGGACTTCGCCTACCGGGATCGCACGAAGCGGCTGTTCGAGCGGTTCCCGGTCCTTCAGCGGCTCGACCGCTCGGTCACGTTCGCCTTCATGGAGCTCGTTGCGGCGGCGATGACCAGCCAGCGCTGGCTGCGCCGGCCGTTCCGGGCGGTCGGGCGCTTCCAGATCAACCACGCGATCAAGGATCCCGAGCTCCGCCGCAAGGTGACCCCCGCCGACGAGATCGGCTGCAAGCGGGTCATGCTCACCGATGACTGGTATCCGACGCTCACCGAGTCCAACGTCGAGCTCGTGACCGATCGGATCGAAGCCGTGACGCCCGAGGGAGTCCGGACCGCCGACGGGAGCGAGCGTCCCGCCGACGTGCTGGTGCTGGCGACGGGCTTCGCGTCGCACGCCTTCACCGCGCCGATGGAGATCGTCGGCCCCGGTGGTCGCACGCTGACCGAGGAGTGGGCCGGGGTGCCGCGGGCCTACCTCGGCGTGAGCGTGCCGGGCTTCCCGAACATGTTCCTGCTCTACGGACCGAACACCAACGGCGGCAGCGGCTCGGTCATCTACACGATCGAGGCCGCGGTCGAGCACGTCATCGACGCCCTGGCACAGCTCGAGCACGCCGACGCGCGGCGGATCGAGCTCAGACGCCCAACGGCCGAGGCCTTCGACCGCGAGCTGCGCGCGGCCCTGAGCGAGACGGTCTGGCACACCGGCTGCACGAACTGGTACGTCGACGAGAACGGCAACG
>JAWVFS010000184.1:0-4356 GCA_033855795.1 Solirubrobacteraceae bacterium
GGTACGTCCCCCCGGCGTGGACGCGCAGCTCGCCGCGCTGCACGCGGCCGAACAGGTCCGCGAGCGCCTCGTCGACCATCTCGGGGCGCCCGATGCAGTGCATGAGCCAGAAGCCGACCACGGCGCGCGAACGGCGCATCAGCGCGCCGCTGGAGACCTCGTTGGGCTGGCCCGTGGCGATCCCGTACGTGACCAGGCGGCCAAAGGGGGCCAGGGCCGCGAGCGACGCGTCGAACACGTCGCCGCCCGCCATCTCGAACACGACGTCGACCTTGCGCTGGTCGTTGGCCTCCTCCAGCCGCTCCTTCATGCCCTCCGGCGAGGCGTCGATGGCCACGTCGGCGCCGAGCTCCAGCGCGAGTGCGCGCTTCTCCTCGGTGGAGGCGGTGGCGATCACTCGGCCCGCCCCCATCGGTCGGCCCAGCTGGACCGCGAGCGAGCCCACCCCGCCCGCGGCGGCGTGCACGACGACCGACTCCCCGGGCGCCACCTTCGCCGAGGTGCGGTACAGGTGCCAGGCGGTCAGTCCCTGGATCAGCAGCGCAAGCGCCGCGCCGTCGTCCACCCCGTCGGGAATCGGGAACGTCAACGCGGCGGGGGCGGTCGCGTACTCCGCGTAGCCGCCGAGGCCGCACATCGCGACCACGCGCTCACCGGTGTCCTCGCGTACCCCGGCCACCTCGCCACCCGGAACCAGGGGGAGCTCGTAGCGCGCGAGGTAGCTGTTCGTGCGCTGGTGGGTGTCGGCGTAGTTCATTCCCGCCCGGTTGACCCGGATCAGCACCTCGCCCTCGCCCGGCTCGGGAACCGGCACGTCGACGAGCTGGAGCACCTCGGGCCCGCCGAACTCCTCGATCTGGATCGCGCGCATTTGGCGTCCGGAGCCTAGTGGGCGCCAGCACCACGCGTTCGTCCGGCCGGTACCCTCCCGCCCGCTATGAGCGTCACAGTCGTGGGATCGATCGCCTTCGACGCGGTCACGACGCCGTTCGGCGAACGCGAGCGGATGCTGGGCGGCTCGGCCGTGCACTTCTCGCTGGCCGCGTCCTTCTTCACCGACGTGCACGTGGTCGGCCCCGTGGGCGACGACTTCGGCGAGGCCGAGTACGGCGTGCTCCGAGCCCGCGGGGTGAACACGGACGACATCGAGCACGTCGCGGGCGGGCGCACGTTCTTCTGGCGCGGCCACTACGACTACGACCTCAACACCGCTCACACCGACGACACCCAACTCAATGTCTTCGGGGAGTTCGAGCCGAAGCTCTCGGACGCCTCGCGCGACGCCGAGGTCCTCTTCCTGGCCAACATCCAGCCGGATGTCCAGCGCGGCGTGCGCGAGCAGTGCGCCAACGCGCGCTTCGTCGCCATGGACTCGATGAACCTGTGGATCCAGACCGCCCGCGACTCGCTCGTGCAGACGATCTCGGGCGTCGACGCGCTGCTGCTCAACGACGCCGAGCTGCGCATGCTGACCGACCAGCCGAACCTGCTGCGCGCCGCCCGCACGGTGATGGAGTGGGGCCCGCAGCTGGTGGTGGCGAAGCAGGGGGAGTATGGCGCCGCCCTGTTCACACGCGAGGGCGTCTTCGCCCTGCCCGCGTTCCCGCTCGAGGAGGTACTCGACCCGACCGGCGCCGGCGACTCGTTCGCCGGCGGCTTCGTCGGCTACATCGCCGCGCACGCGGAGGACGAGCTGTCCGACGACCTGCTGCGCCGCGCGATGGCGTACGGGACGGCGATGGCGTCCTACAACGTGCAGGAGTTCGGGACCGAGCGCGTCCAGCGCCTCACCCCCGAGGAGATCGGGCAGCGCGTGGCCGAGCTCCAGCGGATCACGACGTTCGAGGACGCGCCCATCCCGCTGCGCGGCTAACGGGCGCCGCCTCGCCTCAGGCGATCGCGCGCAACTCGGCGATCGCGTCCTGCAGTCCACCCGCGAGCACGTCGAGGTCCGGGATCGCGTCCGCGTCGGCGCACAGGCCAAAGGAGAGCGTGTCGGCAAAGGAGAAGACCGCCACCCGGAGGCCGTGCCGCTGCGCCACCTCGGCGAGCGAGTAGAACGCTCGAACCTCACCGCCGAGCACGAACCGCGGGCCGCGCGGGCCGGGCACGTTGGACACGCAGAGCGAGAACGACGCCGCGGTGGCCGCGAGCCGCTCGACGCGCCGCTCGACGGCGCGCGACACGCGGGCGAGGTCGCTGAAGAAGAGGTACAGCAGGTCCGCGTCCCCTGCGCGCTTGCGCAGCGCGGTCTCACGGCGCACGGCGGCCAGGCGGGCGCCGGGGTCCGGCTCCGCCACGGGGAGGTCGGCGAAGAAGAACGAGTCGCGGTTGCCGACCGCACTGGGCTCCTCGTCGCCGCTGTGCAGGCTCACCGGCACCTTCACCCGCAGGCGCGGCGCCTCGACGCCGCGGTGCGCGAGCCAGGTCCGCAGCGCGCCCGCTATCGCGGCGAGCACGACGTCGTTGACCGTCGTGCCGTCGCCCGCCGCCGCCCGGATGCGCTTGAAGTCCTCGAGCGAGGCGGAGACGAAGGCGACCCCGCGATGGGACCCGATCGGAACGGCGAGCGGAGAGTCCTCGCCCGCGCCGCGCAGCGCACGCGCCAGGGTCCGCACCAGCACTCGTGGCGGGGGCCGGCGCAGGCGTTCCGGCGAGCGCAGGTCGCGGCCCAGCGTGCGCGCCGCTCGGCCCACCGCGCGCAGGCGGTCGCCCGCAGCCGAAGCGAGCAGCGCGCCCGCGGTGGGAGCGGGGCCCGGCGCCCACGCGTCCGGCTCGATGGCGGGCGGCTGGGGCTGCTCGTCCCAGAGCAGTGCCGCACCGATCCGCAGCGCGGCGACCCCGTCGGCCATGGCGTGGTGGAGAAAGAGGACGTACGCCACGGCGCCCCCCTCGAGACCCTCGATCACGTCGATTCGCCACAGGGGGCGATCGCGCGGCAGCCGCAGGGCAAAACGTCGCGCCACCAGGTCGCGCAGCTGCGTCTCGGTCACCGGGCCGTCCACGGGTACGCGGACCACGTGGCGGGCGGCGTCGAAGGCGGGGTCGTCGATCCACGCCGGGGGCGCCAGGCGCAGCGGCGTCGGCGCGAGCCGCTGGCGGATGCGTGGCACCCGGCCCGCTCGCGCGGCGACCAGCGAGCGCAGCGCCGCCACGACGTCGTCTCGCTCGGGCGGCCGCTCGACGATGACCGTCTTGCAGGTGTGCCCGGCGATCGTCGGCGACTCCAGCGCGAGGATGCGGGCGTCCTGCGCGCTCAACCGGTCGAGCGGCATGCGCGCACGATAGCCGCGGGGGAGACGCGCGGACTCGACCCCGCCAGGCGATCGGAGTAGCATCGCGCCCTCGGATGGACTGGACCTTCGTCTATCTCATGTTCGCGCTGAAGGTGCCGATCGTCGCGGCGATCTGGCTCGTCTGGTGGGCGGTCAAGCAGGAGCCCGACCCCCTCTCCGACGAGCGCGACGACGGTGGCAACCAGCGCCGCCGGCCGCACCCCCGCCGGCCCTTCCCGAGGCGTCCCCGCCGGGGCCCGCACGGCTCTCCGGCACTCCCCTCGCCCCCCCGCGTCCGGACGACCGTGGCGCGCGCGCGGTCGCTCGACCGCTAGGGCTGCCAGAATTGGGCGCGTGAGCGACGCGCCCACCACCTCCGTCCTGTCCGACGGGACGATCATGCGCCTGGTCCGCGAGGGCCAGATCAAGATCGACCCCTGGGACGAGTCGTTGGTCCAGCCGGCCAGCGTGGACCTGCGACTCGGCGACTCCTTCCGCGTCTTTCACAACTACCGGGTGACGAGCATCGACCTGCGTGAGCCGCCGCGCAACCTGACAGAGGAGGTCAGGGTCACCGACGGCGACCCGTTCGTGATCCACCCCGGCGAGTTCGCCCTCGGCCGCACGATGGAGTGGGTCGAGCTGCCGGAGGACATCGTGGCGAGGATCGAAGGGAAATCGAGTTTGGGCCGCCTTGGCCTGATCGTCCATGCCACCGCGGGCTTCTGCGATCCGGGCTGGAAGGGCACGCTGACGCTCGAGCTCAACAACCTCACGAGGGTCCCCATCAAGCTGTACGCGGGCCTGGCGATCGCGCAGCTGTCCTTCATGACGCTCGACGCTCCGGCGCTGCGCCCGTACGGCCACGAGCAGCTCGGCAGCCACTACCAGGGGCAGGTCGAGGCCACCGAGAGTCGCTACGGTGGCACCCGCGCTTCCTCGTCATGACCGACGACGACGTCGCGATCTCCTACAAGGTGCTTGCGCGCGGCACCCCGGTCCACTCGAGCGACGGCGCCGAGCTGGGAACCGTGGACCGTGTGCTCGACAACGCGCGCGAGCAGATCTTCGACGGGATCGT
>JAWVFS010000185.1:0-8359 GCA_033855795.1 Solirubrobacteraceae bacterium
GAGGGCGTCGCCGCTGACGAGGAACCCGTGCAGGTAGGCGCGGGCGAGCAGCGCGTTGTCGTAGAGCATCTTCTCGAAGTGGGGCACCGTCCAGGTCGCGTCGACGGTGTAGCGGGCGAAGCCGCCACCGACCTGGTCGTTGATCCCGCCGGAGGCCATCGCCCGCAGCGTGCCCAGCGACATGTCGGTCTCACCGCGCCGCAGCAGGAGGTCGATCACCGAAGCGGCGGGGAACTTCGGGGCCCCGCCCCACCCGCCGTTTGCCGTGTCGTAGCCCTGGCGCAGGCCCGCGACAACGGCGTCGAGGCTGCGGGCGTCGATCGGCTCAGCCGAAGGCTGCAGCGACGCGCCGCCGCGCAGCCGCGGCACGATCCGGCCGCCGCCCTCGCGAATCTCCTCGCGCCTGCTCTCCCACGCGTCGGAGATGGCCTCGAGCACCATGCGCCAGCTCGGGAGGCCGCCGCGGGACTCCGGGGGGTAATAGGTGCCGGCGTAGAACGGAACCTGCTCCGGGGTGACGAACGCGTTCAGCGGCCAGCCGCCGTGCCCGGTCATGGCCTGCACCGCGTCCATGTAGATCGCGTCCACGTCGGGGCGCTCCTCGCGGTCCACCTTCACGCACACGAAGTGCTCGTTCATGTACGCGGCGATGTCGGTGTCCTCGAACGACTCGCGCTCCATGACGTGGCACCAGTGGCAGGCCGAGTAGCCGATGGACACCAGGAGCGGCACGTCGCGCTCGCGTGCCTCGGCCAGAGCGCCATGCCCCCACGGCTGCCAGTCGACGGGGTTGTCCTTGTGCTGGAGCAGGTACGGCGAAGTCTCGCCGGCGAGGCGATTCGGCACGGTCACGAGGCTAGCGGAGCCTTATCTGCCTCCGACACAACTCTTATTTTGGGCTGTGAGCTTGCCCTGGCCCCCAACGAACGGAGGACCCGTGAACCGCAAGTCCCGCCTCGTGCGGCTCGGCGCCGTGATCGGCCTTTGCGCCCTCGCCGGCGCGGTCGCCGGCATCGCCGGCAGCGCCGCCGCCCCGTCAAGCAAGGCGAAGCAGGGCACCTCTACCCGCCACGCCGGTCCCCGGCACGCGTTCCGCGGGCCCCCGGTGCACGCCAACGCGGTCGTGCTCAACAAGGCGGGCAACGGCTTCATCACGGTCACCGAGGACAGCGGCAAGGTGAAGTCGGTCTCCGGCGGCCAGCTGACCATCACCGAGGGTGTCGGGAACGTGACGTACAAGGACGTGACGCTGACCATCCCCTCGAACGCGACCGTGATGCGCAACTTCGCCAAGGCTGGGATCGGGAATCTCAAGTCGGGCGACTTCGTTCATGTGTCGCAGTCGTCGGAGGGCACGTTCGTGCTCGCGGCGGACAGCTCCCACCGGCCATCCGGACGGGGTCACCTCCGCTTCCGCGGCGGTCCGCCCGGCGGCCCGCGCGGCGAACCGCGCGGCGCCGACGGCCCGCCGCAGGGCGGCCCGTGGGGCCCGGGGGCCCCGCCGGCGTAACGGCAGCCGGTTTGCTCGGATCCCGGTCGCGGCTCCCGCCGCGGCCGGGCTCTGTGACGGAGCGCGTGGCGGCGCCGTGACGGTAGGGTGCGCCGCCATGTCCCACCACCGCGAGACCATCACGGCGCTCAACGCCCCCGCGGCCGTCGGGCCCTATGCACAGGCGATCCGGGCCGGCGGACTGCTGTTCTGCTCCGGCCAGATCCCGCTCGACCCTGAGTCCGGCGAGCTGGTGCCGGGCGGCGCCGGAGACCAGGCGCGCCGCTGCCTCGAGAGCCTGAGCGCCGTGTGCGCCGCCGCCGGCACTGCGCTCAGCGAGGCCGTGCGCGTGACCGTCTACATGACCGACCTCGACGCCTTCGCCGAGGTCAACGAGGTCTACGCGACGTTCTTCGGGGGCGATCCCCCGGCCCGCGTGGCCGTCGGCGTCGCCGCGCTCCCGCGCGGCGCGGACGTCGAGATCGACGCGGTCGTCGCGCTGACCGATTAGGCGATGTCGCCGCGCGCGCGCCGCTGCCTTCCGGCGCTGACCGTTCTCGCCGCGATCGCCCTCGTCGGCTGCACGCGTCCGGCGCTCAGCCGGCAGGACTACCGCACGCGCGTGACCGGCTACTGCGCTACGGCGCAGGCGGCGCAGCGGGGGCTGCCGCCGGCGACCGACCGGGCCGGCCTGCTCGCCCAGCTGCGGCGGCTCCGCGCGATCAACCGCCGCCTGACCAACCGGATAGCCCAGGTCAACCCGCCGATCGGGACCGACCGCAGTCACGACAGCGCGATCAACATCGGACTGCGCACCGACCGGGCGCTCGGCCGCCTCACCGCGGCGGTCAAGACGAGCCCGGACCCGGCTGCCGAGCTGGCGCGCCGGCGCCCCGAGCTGGTGCGCGCGGCCACGAGCGACGCCCATCGCTGGGCGAAGCTGCGGCTCAAGGGGTGCGTCGGCGGGCCGTCGCAGGCGCTGGCCGACGTTCGCGCGCCCCGGGCCTAGATGAGTTCCACGGCACCGCCCGCGGGGAAACGGTTACGGTCCCCGCCAAGCGACGAAAGGAGCCGGACATGCACGCGGCAGTGCGCAGATACCGGGTGTCGGACACCGACGCCCTCGTAGGAAAGGTTCAGGAGGAGTTCGTATCGCGGGTGGAGGGAGTCGACGGGTTCGTCGGGTACTACGTGATCGACGGGGGCGACGGCAACGTGGCGTCGATCACGGTCGGGGAAACCGCGCAGGCGGTCGACGACACGACGCAACTGGCGGCCGACTGGGTTCGGGAAAGCGCCGCGGACCTCATCGAGGGGTCGCCGGAGGTGACGTCGGGCGAGGTCCGGGTCCGCGCTCAGCGCTGACGCCGCTCACGCAGCAGCGCGCGGCGCACCTTGCCGCTGGCGGTCTTCGGCAGCTCGTCGGCGAACTCGACGACCCGCGGGTACTTGTAGGGCGCGGTCTCGCGCTTGACGTGGTCCTGCAGCTCCCGGGCGAGCTTGTCGGCCGCGGCGTAGCCCTCGCGCAGCACGACCACCGCGAGCACGACGGAACCGCGCTCATCGTCGGGCATCGCGACGACGGCCGCCTCCGCCACCGCGGGGTGCGCGACCAGCGCCGACTCCACCTCGAAAGGCCCGATCCGGTACCCCGCGGAGATGATCACGTCGTCGGCGCGCCCCTCGAAGTACAGGTAGCCGTCGTCATCCACACCGACGCGGTCGCCGGTCCGCCACGCCCCGGGCGGCGGAGGGGTCCCGTCGAGGTAGGAGACGAAGAAGGTGGGATCGGTGGCGGGGTCGGCGAGCACCAGCTCCCCCTCGTCCACTCGAAGGTCGACACCCGGCAGCGGGCGGCCCATCGAACCGGGGCGGGGCGCCACGCCCGGCGGGTTGGCGGTGAGCTGACCGGTCTCGGTCTGCCCGTAGCCATCGCGGATGCCCAGGCCGGTCGCCTCCTCCCACGCCCGTAGGACCTCGGGGTTGAGCGCCTCGCCGGCGGCCACCAGGCCCGTGAGCGCCGGCAGCGGTCGCAGCCGCGCACGCTTGGCGATCACGCGGTACTCGGTCGGTGCCATGCAGAGCACGTTCACCCGCTCGTGCTCCAGGACGTCCAACCGCTCCTCGGGCTCGAAGCGCGCGTCGTGCAGCAGCGCCGCGGCGCCCCGCAGCCACGGCGCGATGAACGCGTTGCGCGCCGACTTCGACCAGCCGCTGGCGGCCGTGCACCACACGAGCTCGCCGGGCGCCGGCGCCAGCCAGTGGTCGGCCTGCGTGCGTTGGCCCGGGAGATAGCGCTGACCGTGCACCACGCCCTTGGGCTGGCCCGCCGTGCCGCTCGTGAACACGATCAGGCACGGGTCCTCGGGGGAAAGCGCCGCCGGCGGGACCGGTTCGGCGTCCAGCAGGCTCTCGTCGGGCACGACCACCACTTCGCCCGTGGGACCGGCGGCCTCCAGCTCCGCCAGGTTGCGCTCGTCCACGAGCACGACCGCGGGCTCCGCGGCGTCCAGGCGCCCGCGCAGGTCGTTGGCCCGCAGCTGCTCGTTGCAGGGCAGCACGACCGCGCCCAGCCGGAAGCACGCGACCATCGCGAACACCCAGTCCGGCCGGTTGCCGATCAGCGTCAGCACGACGTCCCCGCGGCCCACGCCGCGCGCGGCCAGCGCGCCGGCCATGCGCGCGCTGCACTCGGCCACCTCGCCGAACGTCCACTCGCGCCGGGAGCCGTCGCGCGCCACCTCGACGAGCGCACGCCTGCCGGCGGGCGCCGCCTCGACGACGTCGACGGCGAAGTTCACGGCGCGATGATCAGCTGGGTGCAGACGAAGTTTGCCGCCAGGCGGTCGCCCTTGCTGATCCGCACCTCCCACACCTGCGTGCGCCGACCGGCGTGCAGCAGCTCGCCCTCGGCGTCGAGGGTGTCTCCTTCGCGCGCCGCCGAGAACACGTTCGCCTTCAGCTCGACGGTGGTGAAGTCGTGACCGGGCGCCAGGTGGCGCATCGTGCCCCAGGCGGCCACCGTGTCTGCGAAGGCCACCCACACGCCGCCGTGGACGTAGCCGCCCGGGTGCAGGTGCCGGCCGTCGGCGTCGAGGCGCCCGCGCACGCGGCCGTCGGCGATCTCTGAGAGCTCGACGCCGAGATCACCGGGAAACGAGCCGGCGAGCGCGCGCGCTGCGAGCTCCGGCGTGATCTCGGGGTTGCTCTTGCGCTGTGCCACGGGCGGCAGTCTGCCATGAGGTACGCTCGCGGGGCATGGGCGAACGCACCCAGTACGCACCCGGCACGTTCTCCTGGACCGACCTGACCACGACCGATCAGGACGCGGCAAAGGTGTTCTACGGGAGCCTCTTCGGCTGGACGGCGGACGACCGGCCGGTCGGCGACGGCATGGTCTACTCCATGATGCAGCTCGACGGCAGGGAGGTCGCCGCGATCTCCCCGCAGCCGCAGATGCTGCGCGATGCCGGCGCCCCGCCGACCTGGAACTCCTACGTCACGGTGGAGAGCGCGGACGCGAGCGCCGATCGGGCACAGGAACTCGGCGCCACGCTGCTGTCCCCTCCCTTCGACGTCTTCGACGCCGGGCGGATGGCGGTGATCGGAGACCCGCAGGGTGCCGTCTTCGAGATCTGGGAGCCCCGGCAGAACATCGGTGCCGGGCTCGTCAACGCTCCCGGAGCACTGTCATGGAATGAGCTGGCGTCGCCCGATCTCGACGCCTCCAGCGCGTTCTACTCCGCCCTGTTCGGCTGGACCATCGAGCCCTTCGAGGGCAGCCCCGAGCCCTACCTCTCGATCAAGAACGGCGAGGCGAACAACGGCGGCATCCGCCCGGCGGCGCCGGCGGGCACGCCACCCCACTGGCTCGTCTACTTCGCGACCGAGGACATCGACGCGGGGCTGGCGAAGGTCGAGGAGCTCGGCGGCGCGAAGCTCGCCGGGCCGTTGGACATCCAGATCGCGAAGATCGCGGTCGTGCACGACCCGCAGGGGGCCGTGTTCGCGCTCTACGCGGGCGAACTCGAGCCGTAGCCCGCAGCTACCGGCAGCCGCCGAACCGGTACACGGACGTGATGCGGCGACCGCCGCGGCCCGCGCTCGTGCGCGACACCAGGGTGAGCCTGAAGGCGCGGCGCGGCAGCGAGCGCAGTGTGACCCGGTGCAGGCTGCGGCCGCGGAAGACCTTCACCCGCCGGCCGTTGACGTAGGCATCGACGCGTCGCACGCGCCGCCCGCGTGCGTGCAGCGCCGCCAGCGTAAGCCGGGCCCGCCGCGCACAGGAGCGCCGGGCGGCGAACTCGGTCAGCGTGAACTGCCGGTCGTCGCGGATGTCTCCCTCGCAGAAGGTGCCGGGGACCCACTCCTTGCGCGAGAACATGCGCGTCTGGTCGGCGAAGTAGGGCGAGCGCGGGTTGGTGGACTGGGAGTACGTGAGGATGGTGCGGGTGCGCGGGCACGAGCCGCCGCCGAACTGCACGGCCTGCACGAAGCTCGACCCGTGCGGCACGTCCGGATAGCCGACGGGCGGGGCCCACGTCACGTTGATGGCGTTGAACACTCCGAGCGTCCCGGGGCCGCCGTGGATCGGGATCTGCTCCGCGCCGCGCTGCTCGTACTGATGGCCGCGGAGCGGCGCGTCGAGCGGGATCCCGTTGGAGCGCAGGTCGGTGACCGCGTCGGCGAGCGCCTGCCGCACCTGCGAGCTCTGAGTGTTGAGCCCGTTGGGCGTGTGCACCGGGTCGTTGGGGTCGAAGGAGTTCGCGAACACCGTCGGGTTGGCGACCGCGCCGCCGATCGAGGCGAGCGCGCGCGAGGCGAAGCGGCGAAACAGCAGTGCACCCCGGCTGTCGAGGTTGTCGTGCACGTCCCAGGCGCGCAGGACCGGGCAGGCGGCGCTCACGTCCACCGGCCCGTTGGAGCCGGTCAGCGTCGGGTTGGCCTCGCACATGGCCGCCAGCTGGTCGCGGAGCAGCTCACCGGCGTACTGGCGGTTGGCGAACACCATGTCCTGGAGGTTGCGCAGCGAGAAGCGCCCCGAGGCGAGGCGCTCGGCCACCATCACCAGTCCCGAGCGCGTACGCAGCGCCCGCGCCGTGCGCTCGTCGCCGATGATCCGCGCGAAGCCGGTCAGCGGCTGCTTGGGGTTGGAGAGCCAGTAGGAGTCGTTGGAGTTCGTAACGTAGTCGTCGCGGAACAGGCTCGGCAGATGGCTCGGCCCGAAGATGCCCGGCTGGAGCGCGTCGGGATCGTTGTCCCAGTTGCAGGCCGTGCGCGACCCGTCGAGCACCGGCAGGCGCAGCGCGGCGTACGCGGCCGTGCCGAGCCCCGTGTTGCACGCCTGCGCCTTGGCGTCGGGGACGTTGGGCACCACGGACAGGTCGGCGTAGTAGGCCCGGCCACGCGAGTCCGCCGCGATCTTGTTGACCCACGGGATGCCCTGATTGCGGCGCAGGATCTGGTCGAGCTCGGACGTGCTCTGCGCCCGGTCGGTCTCGAAGAAGTGGTTGAGGTAGCGGAAGTTCGGCGCGTTCGCGTCGCCCATCGCGTACGCGGACGTCGGGGTCCACGGGAACAACGGCAGGCCGAGGATCGAGGTGAGGATGGGCCCGTGCACGGTCGAGTACAGGGTGCGAGTGCGGTTCTCCAATGTGCCGTCGGACTTCCGGGCCTGGACGGTCACCTGCTCGGCCTTCATCTGATGCGGCTGGCCGTCGATCAGGTAGGTGGTCGGTGAGCCCGGGACGAGCCGCTCCTCGAACGGGGTGAAGCGAAAGGCGGTCGAGACGGTGTGGCTCCACGCCAGGTCGCGGGTGTGGCCGATCAGCACCAGCGGCACGCCGAACAGGCTCGCGCCGGTGACGTTGATCTTGCCGGGGATCGTGAGCTGCGCCTGGTAGAAGCGCTCGGCGCCGTCCCACGGGAAGTGGGGGTTGCCCAGCAGCATGCCGCGGCCGTTGTCGGTCGCCTGCGCGCCCAGGGCGACGGCGTTGGACCCGATACCGCCGAGCGGCAGTCGCTGCTTGAGCTCGCCCAGCATCGAGGTCTGCGCGGACAGCGGCACGCCCGTGCCGGCGGCCGGCGCGGCCCCGGCTATCCCGTCGATCGCCACGCCCTGGCTGGCGAGCAGCGCGAGTTGGTAGAAGCGCCGGTAGGCGTCGATCTCGGTGATCGGGCGCACCCACGGCTTGCCGCGGCAGGTCGGGTCGGGCAGGTTGTCGACGCCGGTGTCGGCGAGGTAACGGTCATAGCCGGCGACGTACCCGCGCACGATCTCGCGGACCTCGGGCCGGGGGCCCTGGGGCGCGGCCTTGGCGAGCAGGCCCTCGATCACCCGGTCGTCGATGATCCGCTTGAAGAAGATGTCGCTGTTGAGGTTGTTCGGATTCGTCGAGTTGGAGCGGAACGACCACGAGGCGTCGGGGCCGAAGTACTTCGAGCGCTCCCCGTTGACGGTCACGTAGGAGTCCGCGATCTGGCACAGGTTGTCCTGGGCGAAGGCGTAGCCGTACCCGTACCCGAGGCCGCCCCAGTCGGACGCGAGCACGTGCGGGATCCCGTGTGTCGTGCGGCGGACGGTGGCGTGGTAGGGATCGCCGGATGCCGCCTGCGCGCACGCGGGAGCGGCCGCGGCGAACAGCGCGGCGAGCGCCAATGCGATGCGAAGTGACCCCCTGCCCATGCGGTGGCGCCGGCTGCTGTACCGGCGAACGGGGCGCATGCTAGCCGGAGCCCGCCGGCCCCGCGCCGGTATCCTCCGGTGCCCCGGCGTAGGCCGGCGCAAGCGACCCTGGAGCCGTTCCCACATGGCCGTAGCCACCTCGCAGTTCCTCGAGAAGACCGACGAGCAGAAGGCGATGACCGAGA
>JAWVFS010000186.1:0-5922 GCA_033855795.1 Solirubrobacteraceae bacterium
ACGTGATCCCCGAGAGCCACAAGGAGCGAGTGATGCCGATCGCACCCGACCGTGAGACACGCAAGCCGACCCCGGAGACGCCGCCTGCACTTTTGGGCCGCTGGGCGGTCGATCCGGAGGCTTCGCACGCGCGGTTCGTGGCCGGCACGCTCGCCGGCCTCGTGAAGACTCAGGGACGGTTCGGTTCACTGTCCGGAGACCTCGTCGTCGACGAGGCTCATGCCACGGGCGCCCTGGTGATCGACTCCTCGTCGATCGACACCGGCAACCGAATGCGCGACCGGCACCTTCGTTCGCGAGCGTTCTTCGACGTCAAGCGCCACCCACACCTCCGCTACGAAGCGCAGTGGATCTCCGGCCGGGAACCGGGCAGGGCGCGGATCGAGGGGGAGTTGATCGTTGCGGACATCCGCACACCCCTGCCCCTGGACGTGGGCCTGCGCACGCCGGCCGACGGCGTGCTCGAGTTCGCCTGTCGGACGGAGGTTGACCGTGTCGCGCTGGGGATCCGAGGTGCGAGAGGGATGGTCCCCCGCGCGGTGCAGCTCGATCTCGCGATCACCCTTCGTCAGGCGATCACATGACCGTCGTGACCACGACCCCGCCGCCCGAGTCGCCGACGACCATCGCGGCCGACGGGGAGCGCATACCCGGTGAATTCCTCGACATCTGGCAGCGGGTCGACGGGAGTCGAGGACGGCGCGCGCGTGCCGCCTGCCAGGCGCTGCTGGGGTTCGACCCGATCCCCGACGACGCGCACGTGCTCGCGTTCGCGCATGGCTACTACGACGCCGACCCGGTCGCCGAGGCGTTCGTCGATGAGGTGTACCTCCCGCGAGGCGCGAACGAGGGCCGTCGGATGCTCGACCAGGCGATCGCCCACGGCGTCGACTCGGTGACCGACGCGCCGGACTCGATGCGGCGGCTGTTCGACGAGTTCGAGCGGCCGCCCGAATGGCTCGACCGAGAGCTCGTTGAGCGAGGCGCGGCGCTGTTCCGCCGCTACGGGCCGGCGGTCTTCAGCTTCGCCGGCGTCGAGACGCTGCTCGGGTACACGGAGAGCTCGATCGTCAAGCCGCTCGCGTTCACGGGATCGTATGCGGGCGACTCGGCGCTGAACCGTTTCATGGAGACCGCCCGGTTCTGGATCGATGTCTCCGAGCCCGGCGGGCTCGAGCCCGGCGGTGCCGGCCGCGCGACCGCGATGCGCGTGCGGATCATGCACGTCTTCCTCCGGCGGCGGCTGCTCGCTCACCCCGACTGGGACATCGAGGCGTGGGGAGTGCCGATCAGCCAGTCCGACGCGCTGATCACGCTGATGTCCTCGAGCCTCACACCGGGGCTGGCGATGCACCTGATGGGGTTCCGCACCTCGATCCGCGAGATCGAGGCGATGATGCACTACTGGCGCTTCATCGGGCACCTCCTCGGCGTCCAGCCCCGCTGGTATCCCGAGACGGTCAGGGAGGGACTCCAGCTCAGCACCGTGTTCCTACTCAAATGCGCCAAGACAGCCGGTGCCGACGGCGTCGAGCTCGTCGAGTCCTACCCGCGAGCCTTCGCGCCGAAGGCCGGCACTCCATGGCGCAAGCGCCTGCGCGACGAGGTCAACTACCGCGCGCAGGTCGGCTACACGCGCTACTTCCTCCCCGGCCGCTTCTACCGCCGCTACGACATGCCCCACCCCTGGCCGTGGGCGCTGCACCCACTGCTGCAGGCCCCTTTGATCCTCGCCGTCGACACGCTGCGCCGACACAGCTCGACCGTGGAGCGGTTCCAGGACCGCTACGCCCGCTGGCGCCGCGAGACCTGGTGGCGAAATGAGATGGGCGACAAGCAATCCCACTTCAAGCCCGCCGAGCAGTTCCGCCGATGATCACGACCCGTCGGTCGGGCTCCCAGGGCGCGCGGGCCAGGTAGCTCTTGCCGGCCCGCAGCACACACACGGTTTTGCAGACCGGGAGGCGTTGAGGCTGGGCCGCGGGGTGGGGGCTGGAGGTTCACCTTGGCGTGGGCTGTCCGATTCACGGGCACCCAGGATCCGCGGGCTGGCTGCTCACGCTGCGGAGACGAGGAACTCGTCGAGCCGGTTGACGAAGCCTGGCGCCGCAGCGACGAAGTGCCCGGCACCGGGGGCGACCAGCCGTTGGGCATCGAGGACTGTGGAGAGCGCGTCGCAGATCCGCTCCAGCCCTGGAGCGTGACCGCCCGAGGCCACCAGCGAGGGGATGCCCGCGTCCCGTACGAGCTCCAGCGCCGGACGGGCCTCGCCCGGCAGGCGGCCACCGTGGGCGCGACGAACTCCGCGGGCGATCCCGTCCGGAAGCGGCCCGTCATCCACTTCGGGCGCTCCCGCGAGACGAAGGAACTCGCGCAGGGTGGCCGCGTCCGCCTCGAGGCCATGGGTCAGCACTGCGTTCCCCATACGCTCCAGGCGCGCTACTTCTGGGTCAGCGGGAACCAAGTAGTACAGCGGCGGCTCGATCAGCGTCAGCGAGCGCACCCGCGCCGGCGCGCGCGTGGCCGCGATCAGCGTCCCCAAGACCCCGTATGAGTGCGCGACGATGTGCGGGCGCGCACCGAGCAATGAGGCGACGTCCGCCGCGTCGACTTCGAAGTCCTGGCGCCCTTCCGGGGGCGGCGGACTGGGCGGGTAGCCGCGGCGGTAAACGCGAGCGAGTGTCCAGCGTGCCCTCAAAGGCGCAAGCGCTCCCCACGTGGTTTCCGGGCTCGCGCCGCCATGAACGAGCAAGACCTCGGGTCCTTCGCCCTCGCGGATTACCGCAACCGCATTCATCGCAACGACGGTAGAGAAACATCCCGGCTGGCTGTCGCTCCGCTTCGCGCGAAAAGCGGCGGCAGCGGCAGCGGCAGCGGCACATGCTCGGATCTTCGGTGTGCGAAGCCGGCTTACGTCGGCTCCGTATCACAGGTCCACGGACAGCGGCTGTGGCTCTCCGCGGCGGAAATCGCCACAGCCGTCACCGACAGAGCTCCTCATAGAACTGTCCGGCTAGCGAACCGCTGCGACCTAGCCAATCGCGGCGAGCAGATCGCTGCATGCCTGTTCGCAGCTGCGACAAACCTCAGCGCAGACACGGCAGTGGTCATGGTGGGCCGCGTGGCGATCGCACTCCTTGGCGCAAGCACGACATGCGACAACGCATGCCTCGACCGCGCTGCGTACGACGCCGAGGTCGGGCTCGGTCTGACGGGTCACGACGCGACCGGTCGCGACGCACACGTCGGCGCAGTCAAGATTGAGCCGTACGCACCGCATCAGCTCGGGCAGGTCGGACTCGCCGAGGCAGGCGTCGGCGCAGCTCGTGCACGTGGCGGTGCAGTCGAAGCACTCGTCAATGCAGCGCAAGAGGAGGGCGCGATCAAGGCTGATGGGCCGCGGATGCCGCTCGATGATTTCTCCAACCGTCATGCCCCCTCCGTTCCTCGTTGGCACTAGGAACTTCCGCCGCTGAGGGCAGCATCGGGGTCGGCGTACTCACGAAAGCGAGTGATCCTCCCGTCGGCGAGCGTGAACACGTGGGCGAACCCGTAGCCGGCAGTTTCCCCGCTGCGCAGCCTTCCGTGGGCGCGTCCGACGCCGACGACGTGCTCGCCGTCTTCGATTACGTCCTCGACCTCCACGGAGAAGTCGCTCCAGGCCTCCCCCAGACCCTGGAAGAACCCGCCGACGGCATCTGGTCCCTGGAACGAGCCACCCTGCGGGAGGCTTTCGGTGACATCCCATTGGACGTCGGCGTCGAGGGTCGCGATCACCGCGGGGATGTCCCCTCGGGAGAAGGACTCGTAGGCCCCATTGATCACATCGGCGTTGTCAGACATTTGCCAATCCTTTCTTGAGGAATCGAGTGGGCTGACCGACCCTATGCCTCGCGCGGCTCCGACCGCATTTCGGGGAGGAACCGACGTGGCTCAGAGCTGGCCGCGGACCACCCCTTGGGGATAGGCGACGTTGTGGATGTTGACGTAGAACCCGCCCGGCTTGCTCTCGATCTGGGAGAGGAGAGTCGCTGACGCGGGAACGCAGCCGGACGCCTTGTAAGCGGTTCCCAGCGGGATCACGATGTTGCCGGCGGCTCCGGCGACCCCCTGGTGGATGTGGTCCACCTTCGGAGCGGTCACGTTCTTCAGATTCGTGAACTTCCAGCAGACCTGATTCGAGGTCTTGATGGTGATGACTGCGGTGGCGGAGCCGTTGGGAGCTCCCTTGGGAACCTCGTTGGAACCCTTCATGCTGACCGTGTAGACACGCGCCTTGACGGCGGCATTGGTCGACGTTGTGGATGACGACGGGGTTGTCGTCGCCGCGGCCGAGGGCGACGAGCTTGACTTGGTCGAGCTGGTGCTACTGCTACTGCCGCAGCCGGCGAACGCAAGTGCGGTTACGGCCAGGGAAACCAAAGCGATTTTGCTGCGCATACTGTCCCTCCATCATTGGCACGAGTGTCGTCAGCCCTGACCCTTAAGCGCATCCCATGCGCAGATCGGATCACTGCGTGCCCGGCACCTGCCAGGCGCTTTGGACGAAGAGCGAGCTCTGTCCCCGCCTCAGCTGTGCCCCAATCGGACAGCCGGCGCATCATGCGAGCTAGGTGACGGTGCCGACGAGTGCGCCGATGCCCGCTGTGATCGCCATGGCGGCAGCGCCCCAGGCGACGACCCGCACCGTCGCGCGGAGCCGAGGCGCACCGCCCAACCGCGCGCCGAGGTCCCCGAGCAGCACGAGCGCGATCAGCGACACAACCACGGCGACGGCGACTCGCGCCCGTGCCGGCGTCACCGCGACAGCCAGCAAAGGCAGCGCCGCACCGGCCGCAAACGACAGCGCCGATGTCCACGCGGCCTGGAATGGCCGGGCCATCCGCTCCTCGCTGAGACCCAGCTCGTCGCGCGCGTGCGCCTCTAGCGCGCCGCGGCTCGACAAGGTCATGGCCACCTCGCTCGCCAGCGCCGGCGGCAGGCCCCGCTGCTCGTAGATCCCGGCGAGCTCGCGCAGCTCGCTGGACGGGTTGCGACGAAGCTCGAGCTCCTCAAGACGGATATCGGCGCGCTCGGAATCGCGCTGCGAGCTGACCGACACGTACTCCCCGGCCGCCATCGACAGCGCCCCAGCCACCATCCCAGCAATCCCGGCGGTGACGATCGCGGAGCCCGACGCGCCCGACGCGGCCACGCCCAGGACGAGGCTCGCAGTCGACAGGATGCCGTCGTTGGCGCCGAGCACGGCGGCCCGCAACCAGTTGGATCGGTGGCTGAGATGGACCTCGGGACGGGACATCGACCCGCGCACGGACTGACCGTACTTCACTCGCCCCGCAGGCCGCCGCCGGCTGGGCGGCAGGCCGAAGGCAGCCCACACGACCGGGTGGGTGCCGTCTTGGACGCGCAGCCCACGGATAGCAGCGGCCGGGTTTCGCGTGTCCGTGCGAGATGGAAGTCGTGGGGCTGCCGGAATAGTTGCCGCCCCGCCGCTTTGCACGGGAGCAACCCGGCGGCCCGCAGCGGCTCGGCCGTCTCAGCGGTCGGTCGAGCGGTGGTAGTGCTCGCGCCAGATGAGCTTGTAGACGGGGATCCAACGCGGGATGGACCTGACCCCGGGGATGAAGGGGATGCAGATGAAGGCCAGCGAGAGGACGGCCATGATGGCCCAGATCTGCGCGTCGGCGTTGTCGTTGTTTTGGAACGGCTTGAGCTGATACCAGAAGGTGTAGAGCCAGAGCCAGACCTGGCCGGGGTAGCTGCCGGTCTCGTTCATCATGCCCCACTGGTCGCCGCCGAGATGCTGGGCGCGAGCCTTGTCCTCGAGGTACGTGCCGTCGGCGATGAAGAGCAGAGATTTGGTGTAGTCGGTCTGGAAGAACTGGCGTTGGAGGAGCAGTGAGCCGTCGAGCCCGCCTGACT
>JAWVFS010000187.1:0-8439 GCA_033855795.1 Solirubrobacteraceae bacterium
CGCCCACCACGACCTCGAGGATCGCTGCGTCGATGTCACCCGCGGGTGCGCCCGACGCGCGGACCCGTTCGGGCTCGGGAGCCGCCTCCACGAGCTCGGGGTTGCACACGTCGCAGCAGGCGCCGGACGGGGCCGGGCGCGAGCGGTCGCCGAAGTGACGCAGGATCGCCTCGCGGCGGCACGACCGCTGCTCGACGAAGGCCCAAACCGCGCGGTACTGGCGCCAGCGCGAGCGCTGGGCCTCGGCGGCCGACGTGCGGCAGTGCGCGAGCGCCGCGCCGTCGAGCGGGCCCAGGAGCCGGCCGCGCACGCGGTCTGGCGTGGCGGGCGCGGGCCGGAGTACACCGGCGCGGGCCAGGTGCCCGACGAGCGCGCGCAGCTGGTCGCTGTCGCAGCCCGCGATGCCGGACAGCTCGCCGGCGCCGAGGTCGTAGGTCCCGCCGTCGCGTGCGTGCAGTTCGAGCGCCGCGGCGAGCCGCGCGAACAGGCGCTCGTCGACGGCATCGCGTTCGATGAAGAAGACGTGCAGGCCCTTGTCGCGCTTCTCGGCGAACAGCAGGCAGCGGGCCGGAGCGCCGTCGCGCCCGGCGCGGCCGGCCTCCTGGTAGAAGGCCTCGACCGAGCCCGGCACCGTCGCGTGGGCCACCGTGCGCACGTCAGCCTTGTCCACCCCCATGCCGAAGGCGTTCGTTGCGACGACGATCGGCGCCTCGCCACCCATGAAGCGCCGCTGCACCGCGGCGCGTTTATCCCGCGGCAGTCCCGCGTGGTAGGCCAGCGCCTCCACGCCGAGCGCGCCGGACAGGTCGCCCGCCAGCGACTCGGTGCTTGCGCGCGTGCCCGCGTAGACGATCGCGGGCAACGCGTCCGGCTGCGCCAGCGCCGCGGCGAGGCGCCGGCGCTTGTCGGCCGCGGTCCGGCACGGGATGACCGAGAACGCGAGGTTCGGCCGGTCGAACCCGGTCGTGACATGGACCGGATCGCGCAGGGCGAGCCGGCCCGCGATGTCCTTGGCCACCTGCGGCGTGGCCGTGGCGGTGGAGGCGAACAGCGCGCGGGCGCCGACATAACGCGCGGCGTCCGCGAGCCGGAAGTAGTCCGGCCGGAAGTCGTGGCCCCACTGTGACACGCAGTGGGCCTCGTCCACGACGAACAGGCCCACCCGCGCCTGCGCCAGCGCGTCGGCGAAGCCCGGGGAGGCGAACCGCTCGGGCGCGACGTAGAGCAGGCGCAGCTCGCCGCTCGCGGCCCGGGCGACCGCGTCGCGGTTGGCGGCCGGGTCCTGCTGGGCGTTGACCAGCGCCGCGCGCCCCGGCGCCCGTGCGGCCAGCCCCTCGACCTGGTCCTGCATCAACGAGACCAGCGGCGAGACCACGATGGTCACGTCGTCGCGCATGAGCGCGGGGAGCTGGTAGCAGAGCGACTTGCCCGACCCGGTGGGCATCACGACGAGCGCGTCTCGACCCGCGAGCGCCGCCTCGCAGGCGTCGCGCTGCCCCCGTCGGAAGGCGGCGAAGCCGAAGTGCTCGCGTAGCGCGGTGTCGAGATCCATGGCGCAGGCCACCGTAGCGCCGGGGGCGGCGGGACCGCACTCCTGCCCGGCGATCTCCGCGGGTTTGTGTTCCGCCTCACACACGCATGCGCCCGGCCGATGCAGAGTGGTGGCTACCCCGTTCGCAGCCCAGAGGAGAGAACCGCAATGACCATCGCAGCCTTCAGCCTCGCGGGCGGCGCCTGGATCTTCCTGGCGTTCGTCATCGTCTTCCTCGTCTCCGTGATCTACGGCCTCTACACCCGCGGCGGCAGCGGGATCAACCAGCGGCCGTACGGCAGCGTCTACAGCAACGCCCCCGGCGCCAAGATCCCGAGCACGCTCTCGCACGACGAGAGCGCGGCCACGCGGTACACGCGCGGGACCCACTAGACAGGGCTACTCCCGCAGCCCGGCGGCTTCGAGGGTCTCCTTGGGGTCGAGGTAGCCCCGAACGGAAATCGCCTTGCCGTTCTTGAACTCGGTCACGAACCCGATCGGCGTGTTGACATCGGCCCCGCTTGCCTTGCCACGCGCGCGGGTGCGGCCGATCGCGACGACTCGGTCTCCCATGTCCCGGATCTCGGAGACCTCGATGCGGATCTCGTCGAAGGCGTCGTAGAGGTCCCGGAGCATCTCGCGGATGCCGTCGTGTCCCCGATACAACGTGGCTTCCCCTCCCAGCAACGCGTGAAGCGCCGAGTGCCAGGCCACCTCGGTGTCGAGGACCTCGAGCAGCGTGTTCACGTCTCCGCGGTTGCCCGCCTCGAGTCCGCGCTCGAAAGCCTCCACGTTCGCCTGCGACATCGCGCCCAGTATCCCGCAGGGGATGAGCAGGGGGGCGTGGTGTTTCGCTGACCGTCCTAGGCGCGAACCAGCGGAAGTTCGCCCTCGAGCGCGAACTTGCCGTTGGCCTTGCCGTCGGTCCCGTCGAGCGGGTACTCGCCGGTGAAGCAGGCGTCGCAGTGCGTGTCGCGCCCCGAGCGGATCGCCTCGTACACGCCCTCGAGGGACAGGTACGCGAGGGAATCACAGCCGAGCTCCTTGGCGATCTCATCCACGGTTCTTCCGTGGGCGACCATCTCCTCGCGCGTGGACATGTCGATCCCGTAGTGGCACGGATGGCGGATCGGCGGGGCGGTGATCCGCATGTGGACCTCCAGGGCGCCCGCGTCGCGCAGCATGGCGACGATCTGGCGCGTGGTGTTGCCGCGTACGATCGAGTCGTCCACGACCACCAGCCGCTTGCCCCCCACGACCTCCGGCATCGGGTTGAACTTCAGCCGAAGGCCGTGCTTGCGCAGCTCCTGGCCCGGCTGGATGAACGTCCGCGCGACGTAGCGGTTCTTGATCAGGCCGTCGTCCTGAGGGATGCCCGAGGCCTTCGAGTAGCCGGCCGCGCCGGGGTTGCCCGAGTCGGGCACGGGGATAACGACGTCGCCCTCAATCGGCGCCTCGCGCCAGAGGATCTGGCCCATCTTGCGCCGTGAGACCTGCGTACGGTTGCCCTCGAGCTTGCTGTCGGGACGAGCGAAGTAGATGTGCTCGAACACGCAGAAGGCGCGGCGCGCCCCCTTCACGACCTCGCGCGTCTCGATCCCGCGCTCGCCGATCGACACGAGCTCGCCCGGCTCGATCTCCCGCAGCAGCCGGCCGCCGATGATGTCGAAGGCGCAGGACTCGCTCGCGACGCAGTAGCGCTCGCCCACCTGGCCGAGGGCCAGGGGGCGCAGCCCGTGCGGGTCGCGGAAGGCCACGACGCCGTCGGGGGTCATGACGACGGTGGAGAAGGCGCCCTGCAGGCGCGGCATTACGTCGGCGACCGCGTCCTCGATGCGCTCGGCCTCGTGGGTGGAGAGGAGCGCCGCGATGATCTCGGAGTCGGAGGTGGAGCGGAAGGCGACGCCGCGATCGCGCAGCTCGGTCTGCAACTGGACGGCGTTGATCAGGTTGCCGTTGTGCGCGAGCGCCAGCTCGCGGCGGTCCGAGCGATACACCGGCTGCGCGTTCTCCCACGCGCTCGACCCCGTCGTCGAGTACCGCACATGGCCGATGGCCAGCTCGCCCTGCAGCGCCCGCAGCTTCTGCTCGTCGAAGACCTGGTTGACCAGGCCGAGGTCGCGCAGGGTCATGATGTGCCCGTTCTGGACGGACGCGATCCCCGCGGACTCCTGGCCACGGTGCTGCAGCGCGTAGAGGGCGAAGAATGCGAGTCGAGCGACGTCGTGCTCGGGACCGTAGACGCCGAAGACGCCGCATTCGTCGCGCGGTCCGTCACGCTGATCGAGTTGCTCGGAGCGGTCGGGCAATGCCATGCCTGCGGGCTCTTCGGGGCGCGGTGCGCCCGGTAACAGAGCGTAGCAGCGCAGTCCGTCGCCGCCGATCGGGCAAGAGCGCCCTCTACGCCCCGCCATCAGGGAAAAAGCGGAGCGAGCGCGCTGTTTGCCTCGCGCAGCTCGGAGAGCGTCGCCCCGAAGCTCCAATCGCCGATCGCCACCCCGAGCGCGTCCCCGCCGACGGTGCCGAACACGTCAAGCGGCACGCGCTCGGCGAAGCGGTCCAGCGCCTCGCGCGGGCCGGAGACGACGAATCCGCCCGCCCCCTCGCCATACAGCTGGGTCCAGGGCTCGTCGCTGGGGCCGAGATCCAGTGCGGCCCCAACCCCGCCGGCGAGGCAGCTCTCCGCCACGGCGACGAGGAAGCCGCCCTCGGCGATGTCGTGGGCGCTGGAGAGCTCGCCGGCGCGCACGGCGTCACGGATCGCCTCCTGCGCCGCACGCACCTTCGCGGCGTCGAAGCCCGGTAGCCGGTCCGGCAGCGGCTCGCCGCGCAGCTTGGCCAGCTCACCCCCCGGCAGTGACGGGTGGAACCCGCCGGCGATCGCGATCGCATCCCCCTCTCGGGCAAAGCCGAGCCGGCCGGCCCGCTCCGGGTGGGGCAGCGATCCGACCATGCCCACGACCGGCGTCGGGTAGATCGGCCCCTCCGTCCCCTCGTTGTACAGAGACACGTTCCCGCCCACGACCGGGACGTCGAGCGCGCGGCACGCCTCGGCCAGCCCGTCCACCGCGCGCTCGAGCTGCCAGGCGATGTGCGGCTTCTCGGGATTGCCGAAGTTCAGGCAGTTGGTCAGCCCGAGCGGCTCCGCGCCGACACAGGCGAGGTTGGAGGCGCACTCGAACACGGCCGCCATCGTCCCGACGTAGGGGTCGCAGGCCACCCGGCGGCCGCTGCCGTCGATCGACATGGCGATCGCGCCGCCGCCCTCGAGCGCGAGGACGGCCGCGTCGGCCTGCTCGGGCCGGCGCACGGTGCGCGACTGGACGATCGAGTCGTACTGCTGGAACAGCGGCCGGCGCGAGGACAGGTTGGGCGAGGCGAGGAGCGCAAGCAGCGCCTCGCGCGGGTCGTCGCCGGTGAGCGTGCGAATCGGGGTGGGATAGAGCGGCGCCGTTGGAGCGGCCGGCACGAGGTCGTAGAGGGGGCACTCGTCCACCAGCGCCGCCACCGGCACATCGCCGACGACCTCGGCGCCGTCGAGCACGCGCAGGCGCCCGGACCCGGTGACCTCGCCGATCGCCGTGGCGCGCACCTCCCAGCGCGCGCAGCGCCCCCGCACGGCGTCGAGCCGGCCGGGCTCGACCACGCACAGCATCCGCTCCTGCGACTCGGACACCATGACCTCGAACGGCTCCATGTCCGCCTCGCGCAGGGGGACGCGCGCGACGTCGATGTCGATGCCCACCCCGCCCTTGCTCGCCATCTCGCCCGCAGACGAGGTCAACCCGGCGGCGCCGAGGTCCTGCAGCGAGACGAGCAGGTCGTCCTCGAGCAGGTCGAGGCAGCACTCGACGAGCTTGCTCTCCTCGAACGGGTCGCCGATCTGCACCGATGGGCGCTTGGACTCGTCCGCCTCGTCGAGCTCCGCCGATGCCAGCACGGAAGCGCCGCCGATCCCGTCGCGACCGGTGGACGCCCCGAGGAGCACGAGCACGTTTCCGGGGCCCGCCGCCGCCGAGCGGATGAGGCGCTCGCGCGGCGCCAGCCCGACGCACATCGCATTGATGAGGCAGTTCTGCTCGTACGGCCCCTCGAAATAGACCTCGCCCCCCACGGTCGGCACACCGATCGAGTTGCCGTAGTGGCCGATGCCCGCCACGGCGCGGTCGAGCAGGTAACGCGAGCGCTCCGAGGCGGGCTCGCCGAAGCGCAGCGAGTCGAGCACGGCGATCGGCCGCGCGCCGATCGCGAACACGTCGCGCAGGATGCCGCCGACGCCCGTGGCCGCGCCCTGGAACGGCTCCACCGCGCTGGGGTGGTTATGCGACTCGACCTTGAACGCCACGGCGCGGCCGCCGCCCACGTCCACCGCGCCGGCGTTCTCCCCCGGACCCATGACGACGCTTGCGCCCTCGGTCGGCAGGCGACGCAGCAGCTTGCGCGAGTGCTTGTAGGCGCAGTGCTCGCTCCAGAGCAGCGAGAACATCGCCAACTCGACCGCGTTCGGCTCGCGGTCGAGCTTCTCGCAGATCAGCTCGTACTCGGCATCCGTGAGCCCGAGCTCGCGGTGCCGGCTCATGGCGGTCTCAGGCGGCAACGGGGGCCGCCAGGGACTCGAACAGCCGCAGTCCGTCGGTCGAGCCGGTAAGCGGGTCGACCGCGTGCTCGGGGTGGGGCATCAGGCCGAACACGTTGCCGGCCTCGTTGGACACGGCGGCGATGTCCTGCTCGGAGCCGTTGGGGTTGTGGCCGGGGGCGTAGCGCAGGACCACGTTCGCGCCCTCCGCCGGCGGGTGGTAGCGGCCGGTGGTGTGCTTCACCGGGATCGTCAGCCGGTCCCCACGCGCGCACGCGCGCGTGAAGGGCGTGTCGGCATCGACGACCTCGACGTCCACATGGCGGCACACGAAGCGCAGCCCGACGTTCGGCAGCAGGGCGCCGGGCAGCAGCCCCGCCTCGCACAGGACCTGGAAGCCGTTGCAGATCCCCAGCACGGGGCCGCCGTCGCGGGCGAACTCGAACACGGACTCCATCACCGGCGAGAAGCGCGCGATCGCTCCTGCGCGCAGGTAGTCGCCGTAGGAGAACCCGCCGGGCACGACCACGGCGTCGACGCCCTGGAGGTCCCGGTCGCCGTGCCACAGCAGCACCGCCTCGCCGACCCGCGAAGCCGCAAGCTGCGCGTCGACCTCGTCGCAGGAGCCGGGGAAGCGGACGACGCCGAACTTCACGCGCCGGCGCCGTTCGCGGCGGGGCGGTCGTCGGTCTGGATCTCGTAGTCCTCGATCAGCGGGTTGGCCAGGAGCTTCTCGCACATCGCCGGGAGCTGGGCCGGGTCCTCGACCTCGAGCTCGACGAGCCGGCCTACGCGCACGCCGGCCACGCCCTCGAACCCCAGCGCGGGCAGCGCGCGCTCCACGGTCTGGCCCTGAGGATCGAGGATCCCCTCCTTGGGGCGGATCAGCACCCGGGCCCTCACGGCGCCACCCGGGCCAGCCAGGCGTCGAAGGGCTCGCCGGCGATCCGGTCGTAGGCCTGCACGTACTTCTCGCGCGTACGGGCGACCACGTCGTCCGGGATCGCCGGCGCGGGCGGCGTCTTGTCCCACCCGCTGCCCGCCGCCCAATCGCGCACGAACTGCTTGTCGAACGACGGTTGCGCGTGGCCGGGCTCGTACTCGTCGGCCGGCCAGAAGCGCGAGGAGTCCGGGGTGAGCACCTCGTCGCCGAGCGTGAGCACGCCGTTGGCGTCCCAGCCGAACTCGAACTTGGTGTCGGCGAGGATGATCCCGCGGGAGCGCGCGTGGTCGGCGGCGTGCCGGTACAGGTCGATCGACACGGTGCGAAGGCGCTCCACCAAAGCTCGATCGCCGACGATCTCGGCCGCGCGCTCGGAATCGACGTTCTCGTCGTGGTCGCCCACCTCCGCCTTCGTGGCGGGGGTGAAGATGGGCTCCGGGAGCTGTTCGGACTCGCGCAGGCCCCCGGGCAGCTCGATCCCGCAGACCGCGCCCGTCTGCTGGTAGTCCTTCCACCCCGAGCCGCTGAGATATCCGCGGACGACGCACTCCAGTGGCAGCATCTCGAGCCGGCGGACGTTGAGCGCGCGGCCGCGCACCTCCTCGGGAACTCCGTCGGTCGAGGAGATGAAGTGGTTGGGGACGATGTCCACGGTCCGCTGGAACCAGAACACCGACAGGCCGGTGAGCACCTTCCCCTTGTCGGGGATGGGCGTGGGATGGACGACGTCGTAGGTCGAGATGCGGTCGGACGCGACCATCAGGATCGAGTCCTGCAGGGCGTACATCTCACGGACCTTCCCGGAGGCGAGCAGGGGAAGGTCGGCCACGGCGGTCACGCGGGCGATGCTACCAACGGGTTCAGCCGTCGTTCAGGCCGCTTCGAGCCGCGCACGCCGGGCGGCGGCCTCGGCCGCGAGCTGGGCGATGCGGGTGCGCGCGCGGCGCACCTCGAGGTCCGCGTGGCGGAGCTCGGTGCAGAGCGTTTTGAGCAGGACGAGGGCCTCGTCCGCCGTCAGCGCGGGCGCCGCCGGTTCGCCCGGCGCCCGCTGCGCCTTCAACCGCTCCGACGCCTGCGCGAGGCGGGCGGCAACCGCGTCGGACTCCGACCGTGGAGTCACCATGTGAACAGTGTGTTCGCCGCACCGGACGGTGCGAACGCGCTAGCCGCGGGGGACGATCTCGTCGAGCCGCGCGAGGATCTCGTCGGCGTGGCGCACGTACCAGGCCTCGTCGAGCAGCTCATCGAGGTCGAGGCCCGCGGCGGCGGGCTCCGCCGCGAGCACCTCGCGCAGCGGCGTGCGCTCGTCCCAGGCACGCTGGGCCGCGGACTGGACGATCCGGTAGGCCTCGTCGCGCTCCATGCCGGCCTCCACGAGCGCGAGCAGCA
>JAWVFS010000188.1:0-5011 GCA_033855795.1 Solirubrobacteraceae bacterium
CCGCGTGCGGTAGGCGGCGATGCGCGCGCTGATGGTCGAATGCGTCACCTGGATGGCCGACCGCTCGGCGCGGTCGGCCTACGAGGCGCGCGCCGCGGCGTCCGAGCCGTCGCGCTCGGAGCGCGACGACGCCGTTGCCTGACGGCCGGCGCCGTTCCGCAGCCTCTTGCCTTGCGTTTTGCAACCCATCACCTATCCTCACCCGCGTGCCGCTGCGCACCTACGACCAGAACTGCTCGATTGCCCGCTCGCTGGAGGTCGTGGGGGAGCGCTGGACGCTCCTCGTGCTCCGTGAGGTGTTCACCGGCCAGCGGCGCTTCGAGGCGATCCAGCGCAACCTCGGAGTGGCCACGAACATCCTCGCCGACCGCCTGCAGACGCTCGTCGACGAGGACATCCTCGAGCGCAGAGTGCTGTCCGACCGCTCCGACCGGTTCGAGTACCGGCTGACCGAGAAGGGCCTCGACCTCAATCCGGTGCTGCTCGAGCTCATGCGCTGGGGCGACCGCTGGGCCGCTCCGGCGCAGGGCCCGCCCGTTACGGTCGAACACCAGGACTGCGGGCACGAGACCCAAGCCGTGCAGGCGTGCTCGCACTGCGGCGGCGAGCTGACCGCGCGAAACGTGCGCCTGCACGACGGGCCGGGCGCCCGCGCAGCCGCCTGAGCCCTAGCAACTAACGACTAGCGACTAACGACTAGCGACTAGCGACTCAAGCCAGCCAGTCCGCAATGAGCGCACCAATGCGCGGGCCCTGATCCTCCTGCAGGAAGTGCCCGGCGTCGGCGATCAGTTGCGGGCGGTCCTGCCCGATCGCCTCGGCGAAGCGCTCGCCGGTGGTGATGGGCAAAATCGGGTCCGAGTCGGCCCACAGCATCAGCGTCGGCCGGCGGTCGTCCTTCAGCGCTCCGAGCACGCGCTGCCCCGCCTCGGCGCCGGGCGCCTCCGGCGTCGTCGGGATCATGAGCGGGAAGGCGCGCGCGCCGGCCTTGGCGGCCTTCTCGGGGAAGGGCGCGTCGTAGGCGGCGCCCACACCGTCGCCCGGGTCGGACGCGCAGGCGTTGCGCACCAGCAGCGAGATGGGGAGGTCCTCGGTGCGCTCGACGAAGTTGCGGAAGGTGACCCACGCCTCGCTCATGTGCTGGCGGCCGGTGAACAGACCGGTGTCCATCACCACCAGCTTGGAGATCCGGTCGGGCTGCTCGACCGCGAGCCGGAGCCCGATCGGCCCGCCCCAGTCGTGGACGACGACGGTCGCGTCGCGCAGATCGAGGTGCTCCAACAGCCCCGCCATCAGCCGGGTGTGACGGTCGTAGGAGTACCAGGCGACATCGGTCGGCTTGTCCGAGCGCCCGAAGCCGGCGAGGTCGGGCACGACACAGCGGAAGCCGGCGTCCCGCAGCGGCGGGAACACCTTGCGCCATAGATACGACCATGTGGGCTCGCCGTGGAAGAAGACCACCGGCGCGCCCTCGCCCTCGTCGAGGTGGGCGAGGCGCAGGCCCGCCGCCTCGCGGTAGCACGGCGCGAAGGGAAAGTCGGGCAGACCCTCGAACCGGTCGTCCGGCGTGCGGTAGGCCTCCATCTAGTGCTTCTGGCGGTAGCGCTCGCGGGACTCTTCGATCTCGGCCACCGCATCCTCGCGCGAGAACCACCCGTCCACGGCGACGTCCTTCTGCTCGAGCGTCTTGTAGACGGCGAAGAAGTGCGAGATCTCGTCCTGAAGCTGCGTTGGCAGGTCCTCCAACCGCTCGTGCTCGTTCCAGTTGGGGTCCTTCAGCGGGACGCAGATGACCTTGTCGTCGACCCCCTTCTCGTCGCGCATCTTGAACAGCGCGATCGGCTTGACCGGAATCACGCAGCCGGGGAAGGTCGGCTCGGAGACCGCGACCATCGCATCGAGGGGGTCCCCGTCGGCGGCCAGCGTCTCCGGGATCATCCCGTAGTCGAGCGGATAGACCACGGACGAGAAGAGGAAGCGGTCGAAGCGGATCGCCTTGAGCTCGTCGTCGTACTCGTACTTGTTGCGGCTCCCCTTGGGAATCTCGACCAGCACGTAGAGGGGAGGCGAGGCCATCGCGGCGATCCTACGCTACGTCACGCGCCGGGCGGCGCGCTACGGTCGGCGGCATGCGGGTCCTTCGCAAGCCGGCGCTCCGAGGGGCGCAGCGGATCGCCCTCGACGACGATCTCGTGATCGAGGCGGACTGCGCCGACGTGCTGCCCCGCCTGCCCGACGGCGCCTTCGACCTCGTGTCCATCGATCCCCCGTTCAACACGGGGCGCCGGCGGGAGCACCGGCGGCTGCGCACCGTGCGCGACGAACGCAACGGCGACCGCACGGGATTCGGGGGCCGGCGCTACCGCTCCCGGCTGTTGTCGGCGGTCGCGTACGACGACGATTTCGCCGACTACCTCGGTTTCCTCGCGCCCCTCCTCTCCCGCGCCCGCGAGCTGCTCGCCGAGCACGGGACGCTGTACTTCCACATCGACTACCGGGAGGCGCACTACTGCAAGCTGCTGCTGGACGAGATCTTCGGCCGGTCCTGCTTTCTCAACGAGCTGATCTGGGCCTATGACTTCGGCGGCAAGCCGCGGGACCGCTGGCCGGCGAAGCACGACACGATCCTCGTCTACGTGCGCGACCCCGAACGCCACTGGTTCGACGCGGGCGCGGTGGAGCGTGAGCCGTACATGGCGCCGGGCCTGGTGAGCGCCGAGAAGGCGGCGCGCGGCAAGATGCCCACGGACGTGATCTGGCACACGATCGTGCCCACGAACGGGCGCGAGCGCACCGGCTACCCCACCCAGAAGCCCGAGGGCCTCGTGCGCCGGTTCGTGTCAGCCTCGTCGCGCCCGGGGGGTTGGTGTCTGGACTTCTTCGCCGGATCCGGCACGCTGGGATCCGTGTGCGCCGGGCTCGACCGCCGCTTCGTGCTGGTGGACTCGTCACCGGAGGCGGTGGCGGTCATGCTCGAGCGCCTGGGGAAGGGCGGGTCGGAAAGCGATACGGTCGCGTCATGAAGCTCTACGTCTGCTACGGCACGTTCACAAAGACGCCGCGCCCCGGCGGCCATCCCTGCGGAAACGCCGATCGCGCTCTGCGCGACGCCGGCCACGACCCGGAGGTCGTCAAGTCCTACGGTCTCGGGATCCTGCCCGACTTCCTCAACCAGACCCGCGGGCGCAAGGAGGTCAAGCGCCTGACGGGGAACAACTGGGTGCCGACGCTCGTGCTCGACGACGGCGAGGTAATTCAGGGGTCGGAAAAAATCGTCGCGTGGGCCGAGGTTCACCCGGCAGGATGAGTCGTCAGACGTCAGACGTCAGTCGTCAGTTGCGAGGGTTCGGACCCAGCTTCTGACGACTGAGGACTGACGACGGACGACTGTTCCAGCGCCGGCAGGCCGCCCGCGGCCAGGGCGCCGAGCGCGCGGCCGAGCGATTCGGGGGTCCACGCGGTCTCCTCGGTGAGCAGCGCGCGCGCCGCACCCTCGGCCACGCCGACCAGCGCATGGGCGACGAGGGGGGCGGCGACACCGGCGTCGACGCCGGGCCGGTGGCGGCTCAGCCACTCGCCCACAAGGGCGGCGATGGCGCCCACCTGGTCGCGGCGGCCGGCGCGGATGTGCTGCGCCACGGCGGCATTCGCACCGCCCTCGCCGAGGAAGATCACGCGGTAGGCCTGAGGCGAGTCCGCCACCGCGCGCAGGAACGCCGTCAGCGCATCCCCGAGCACCAGCGCTGCGTCTTCGCCGTCGGCCTGGCGCGGAAGCGCTGCGGCGATCTGCCCGAGCACCCGGGTCTCCTCGCGGCGGAGCAGCGCGGTGAACAGCTCCTCCTTGCTCGCGAAGCAGTCGTACACCACCGGCTTGCTGACGCCGGCGGCGCGGGCGACGGCCTCCATCGAGGTGCCGTCGTAGCCGTGCTCGAGGAACAGCTCGAACGCCGCATCGAGCACCAGCGGACGCCGCCGCTCGGGGCCGAGATGGGCGGCACGCTCGCGCGGCCGCGGCGCCCGTGTAGAGGTCCTTGCGCTCATTTCCTACCCATGGTAGCTTCCTGATCAAGTTTCCTACCCCCGGTAGCAAACACAGGAGGGGCCGTACATATGACCGAGGACGAGGGCACCGCCACGATGCAGGGGGCCGACGAAGCACAGCTCGTGCAGATCGTCGCCGGCTCGACCGACCGGCAGCTCGAGGAGCTGATGGCCTCGGAGGCGCGCAAGGACATCCTCGACGACGTCTTCCGCCGTATGGCCGGCGCCGTGCATCAGGATCGGACGCGCGGCGTCACCACCGTCGTGCACTGGAAGATCTACGACCGTCCGGAGGGGGGCTACGACCACTACGAGGTCGTGCTCGAGGACGGCAATTGCACGGTGAGCGAGAGCCCGAGCCGCGAGGCGGCGATCACGCTCAAGATGAAGCCGGCCGACTTCCTCAAGCTGGTCAGCGGCAACGCGTCGGGGCCGACGATGTTCATGACGGGCAAGCTGAAGCTCGAGGGTGACGTGATGCTCGCGTCGCGACTCACCTCGATGTTCCGCATCCCGAAGACCGGATAGCGACGGCGGAGCGGCGCGGCAGGACGCCGCGCGGCGTTACGCTCTCCCGCGGGAGGCCACGGGAGCAGCCAGGCGAGATTTGGGCATGGATTCGGACACCCTCGCTCTGCTCACGATCCCCCTGTTCTCGGGCGCGATCGGCTACCTCACCAACTGGAGCGGGGTGTGGATGCTCTTCCACCCAGTGCACTTCGCCGGGGTGCGGTTCCCTGGACTGCGGGCCCTCGCGGCACTGCTGCCGCGCCGCATCCAGCAGATCCCCGGCGTGATGCAGGGCGGTGTCGGCTGGCAGGGGATCCTGCCCTCACGCGCGGCCAAGATGGGCAGCATCGCCGTCGACAAGGGCATCGAAAAGGTCGGGAGCCCGGCCGACTTCTACGAGCAGCTCGAGCCCGACGCGATCGCCGAGCACATCCTCACCAGCGCGCGCGGCGACATGCGC
>JAWVFS010000189.1:0-7879 GCA_033855795.1 Solirubrobacteraceae bacterium
GGAGGGGGCGACGCACCTGCGCGTCCCCGGACGCGACGATCACCTGGTAGCCGCCGCGCCCCAGACGGACGGGGCGCAGCACGATTGCACCCCGGCCGCCACGGAGTCCCGCGGTCGCGCGGGCGAGGACCCGGCGCCCGGATACCAGCCGGGCGCGGGCGCGCGACGACCGCGCGCCCGAGACCGTGCAGGCCACCCGCATGCCGGAGCGGCGGCACGCGAGCCTCAGGAGCGACGGCAGGCGGTAGCCCAGCCACACCTCGTCGGCGCCCGCCGCCCGGCGCAGAAGCGAGTTCTGATAGCCCGTCCGCGGCAGCCCAAGGGCCGCGCCCTGTGTGTGGCAGGCGGTCGCCGCGGCGGCGTTAGGGACGGCGCCCCGCGTCAGCGACCAGCCCGTGGAGGAGATGCACGCCGCGCGGCGCCGAGCGTTGCACGGCCGCGTGATCCAGCGGCCGTCGGCGCGCTGCGCCGCGCAGTCGCCCGCGGTGCGATCCGGCTGATTCGGCGCCCAGCTCCAGATGGAGGCCTCGATGCGCCCGTCGGCGGGCAGCAGCTGGTCGAAGCCGAACAGGTTGACGCCGCAGCGGGTCATGGCGGCGACCCTGTCGGGTGTGAGGCTTTCGTCGGCGGCGTCCTGGGGCGAGGCCGTCGGGTTCACCGTGCTCGACACCCAGGTGCTGTCCTCGTAGTAGCGCACGAGCTTTGCGTCGTAGACGCTGCGCGGATAGCTGGCGTCGCACGCGGGGAAGGCCGCGTATTGCGGAGTGCTGCCGCTCTCCACGTGCGTGTCGTCCCAGCTGAAGACGTCGGAGGCCCAGCCGCTGCGGCAGTTGCCGACGAGCATGACCTGTGCGCCGCTCGCCCGGATGCCGGCGCGTGAGACGTCGAGCGGCATGTCCTGGCACCCCTTCGTGCCGAACCGCGCCGGGTCCGGGCGGTAGATCAGCGAGCGGCCGTCCGGGCGTCTGAGTCCGGCGTCGAGTCGCCGGATGGTCTCCGCGTAGCCCGCCGGGTCGCCGAGCTCGTCCTCGAGGTAGAGCAGCACGACCTGGTCGCGATGCTCCGGCGCGTTGAGCCAGCCGGTCACCTCCGGCAGCACGTCGGCCAGCGTGCGTTCGTTCGTGCAGCCCAGGTTCGCCTGGTCCGGGCCGCGTCCGTGGCAGACGACCACCGCGTTGGACCCACCGGCCTCGGCGCTCGGGATCCAGTGCACGTCGAGCTCCAGGCTGCGCATGTCCAGGTCCAGCTGCTGGCCGAGCGACAGCTGCTGGTTGGAGTCGGTGTGCGAGATCGTCGTCGTGTCGTTGACGCTGTTGAACGAGTTGTGCGTGCCGAGCCACTGCGCCTGATGCAGCGGGAGGGGGGCACCCAGCTCGTACTGGAACTGCGCCGCCCGGTGCACCCACGATGTCCGGTAGGCGTCGCGCGCGGCGCTCGTGACCTCGTGGCCGAGGGGCAGGACGCAGTCGCCCTCGGGCAGGCCGAGGCGCCGGCACTCCGCGGCGGCCGCCTCCGCGAGCTTGTCCGCGCCGACGCACGGTGAGGCGCTCGGACTGACCTGGTGGCACGCATCGTCCGCCGGCTGCGCGCTCGCGGGACCGGCGAGCGCGCCCATGATGAGCAGCGCCGCAGCGACAGTGAGAATTGTGGCGGCCGCCTTCCCTGGCACCACAACCAGGAACGCCCACGCCCGGCGTTTCTTGCGCTTCGCGGCCGATGCGGCCCCGGTCGCGCGCTCAGCCGATTGGCGCTTCCCGGCGCAGTTCGCCGGGCTGTGGTTCCGCGGAGGCGGTGAGCAGGTCGTCGACGATCTGCTGCGCACAGCGCCGGGCCGCGGCTGCGGCCGCCGCCGCGTCGTCGGTGGCGCCGCGCTGCAGGTGCACGCCGGCGAGCACGAGACGCTGGATGATCTCGTCGTTGATCTCCATCGCTCGCCGGCGGAGGGCGTCGGCGGCGGCGAGCTGCGCCTCGGCGTCGCGGGCGTGCTCGCGGTCTGTGACGTCCTCGCAGATCCCGACCATGCGGATCGGCGCGCCCGCCTCGTCGCAGATGACCTCGCCCTGTGTGCTCATCAGGATCTCGCGGCCGTCGCCGCGCACGATCCGCTTGACGTCCTCGAAGGGCTCGTGGTCGGCGAAGGCCCGGCGATTGCGCTCGTCCACCGACTCGCGGTCCTCGGGATGGACGCGCGAAAGGAATTCCTCGTACGTGGGGAGGATCGAGCGCGGCTCGAGCCCGTAGATGCGGTATAGCTGGTCGGACCACCAGACGACGTTCTGGGGGATGTCCCACTCCCAGCTGCCCACGCGCGCGAGTTCCTGGGCCTCACCCAACTGGCGGCGGGCGCGAGCCAGCTCGGCCTCGGCGTCGGCCAAGCGCTGCTCGAGCTCTTCGATTCGAACCGAGGATTCGTTGGTGGCGGGCATCCGTGCGGGTCCGGCGCCTCCCGTCCGGAGATGCTACCGGGCGGGCCCGCTAACTCGCGATGAAGTGGTTGTGCACCTCGTGGACCGTCATCTGCGGGGCCTGCATACCGGCCTCCTGCGTGTAGGGGCCGATCTGCTCCTGGGCGAACCGGTCGAACTCCTCCTGCTTCTCCCACACGTCGACGACGCGGAGGCCCTCGGGCGTCTGGGTCACCCAATGGAAGAAGGCGCCGTCCGGGGTGTCGCCCCCGGGCTCGAGGCCCATCTTCTCTATCACCTCGTCGTACTGCTCGAGCGTCCCGCCGGGGAAGTCCATGATGATGGCGACAGCCATGCTGATCCTCCAGGTCGAAGTTGCCGGTGTGGCGACCCTAACCGGGCGTTGCATGCCGGACAAGCGCGCTCGGAGTGCTTGACTGATTGACCAAGCGCGAGATCGACCACCACCGCGAAAGGCTCGGCGAACGATGAACCAACGCCAACTCGGATCCCTCTCGGTTTCGGCCCTCGGCCTCGGCTGCATGGGCATGTCCGCCTTCTATGGCACCACCGACGAGGACGAGGCGGTCGCCACGATCCAGCGAGCGCTCGAGCTCGGGGTGACGCTGCTCGACACCGCCGAGATGTACGGGCCGTTCACCAACGAGGAGCTCGTCGGCCGGGCGATCGCCGGGCGGCGCGACGAGGTCGTGGTCGCGACGAAGTGGGGTGTCCGCTTCGCGCCCACCGCCGACAACCCTGTCAACCGCGTGCTCGACGGCTCGCCGGAGAACGCCCGTCGCTCGATCGAGGGATCGCTGCAGCGCCTTGGCACGGATCACGTTGACCTCTACTACCTGCACCGCGTGGACCCGGCGTGTCCGATCGAGGAAACGGTCGGCGCGATGGCCGAGCTGGTGCAGGCGGGCAAGGTCCGCCACCTCGGGCTGAGCGAGGCCGCGCCGGACACGATCCGCCGCGCCCACGCCGTGCACCCGATCACCGCCGTCCAGACGGAGTACTCGCTGTGGACGCGCGACCCCGAGGCGGAGATCCTGCCGACATGCCGCGAGCTGGGGGTTGGCTTCGTCTCCTATTCGCCGCTCGGGCGCGGCTTTCTCTCGGGACGCTTCAGGTCCGCAGAGGAGCTGGAACCGGACGACTTCCGCCGGCACGGCCCGCGGTTCACGGGCGAGAACCTGCAGGCGAACCTGCGGATCGTCGCCAAGCTCGAGGAGATCGCCGGGGAGAAGGGCGTGACCTCCGGCCAGCTCGCACTCGCGTGGGTGCTCGCGCAGGGGGAGGACATCGTCCCGATCCCCGGTACCAAGCGCCGCACCTTCCTCGAGGAGAACGTCGCCGCAGCGGACGTCGAGCTCGACGAGAACGACCTGGCTCGGATCGAGGCAGAGCTTCCGGCGGCGGCGGGTGACCGCTACGACGCCGTCGGGATGAGCACGGTCAACCGCTGAGCGACTCGCGGCGGCGCATCCAGTCGGCGAGGGCGAGGATCCCCTGGCGCTGGGTCTCGCCTCCGCCCGCGCGCATCATCTTCAGCTTGCGGGTGGCGCCGTCGGTGGTCCGAAGCGTGAGCGAGACGGCGACCGCGTCGAGGATGGCGGCCGGGGCGGTCCACCAGCCGCCGCCGGCCCCGTCGACGTCGGCTTCCACGAGCTCCTCCGGTCGGATCGAGACCGGCTCGCCCTTCGCCCCGCGTCCCCTCATCTGCTGGAGGATCAGTCGGCGGTCCGTGACGGCGAGCGCGTAGAGGCCGCCACTGAAGGTCTTCTGCATGCTCGACGCCAGGATCCCCTCGATCCGCTCGCCGGGCTCGAGCAGCGCCTCGAGGTGCGGCCGGGCGATCGCGTCGAAGTCCGCGGCCACCTCAGGCCGCGGAGGCGCCCGTGCCCACGGGGCAGGACACGCCGGTGCCGCCCAGCCCGCAGTAGCCGCCGGGGTTCTTCGCGAGGTACTGCTGGTGGTAGTCCTCGGCGTAGTAGAACGGTCCGGCCTCGGCGATTTCGGTGCTGATCTCGCCCAGTCCCCGCTCGTTCAGCGCCGCCTGGTAGCGATCCCGTGAGGCGCGGGCCGCCTCGGCCTGAGCGGCGGAGGTCGTGTAGACCGCCGAGCGGTACTGCGTGCCGACATCGTTGCCCTGGCGCATGCCCTGGGTCGGGTCGTGGCCCTCCCAGAAGGCCCGCAGCAGGTCGTCGTAGCTCACCTGCTTGGGGTCGAACGCCACGAGGACCGCCTCGGTGTGGCCGGTGCGCCCCGAGCACACCTCCTCGTAGGTCGGGTTGGGCGTGTGGCCGCCGGCGTAGCCGACCGCCGTGGAGATGACTCCGGGGATCTGCCAGAACTCGCGCTCGGCGCCCCAGAAGCACCCCAGGCCGAAGATCGCCGTCTCGGTGCCCTCGGGCCACGGCGGCTTCAGCGGCGCGCCGTTGACGAAATGCGTCGCAGGGACCGGGATCTGGGTGTCGCGTCCGGGCAGAGACTCCTCGGCCGCGGGCACGTCGAGCTTGTTGGCGAAGCGGGAAAGGAACATGGATTCAGCCTACTCGTTCCGTCTCGCCGCACCCCGGACTGTTACAGGCGATCAGTTGAGCGAGGGATCGACCGGCATGCGCGCGAGCAACGCGTACTCGCCGCCCTTGCGCCGGAGGGCCACGGGCCAGAGGTCATCCTCGTGGAAGGGGTCGTCGGGGTCGACCGGCTCGACGATCCAGGCCTCCTCCTCCAGCTCGGCCTCGAGTTGGTCGGGCGCCCAGCCGGCGTAGCCGGCGTATACCCGCGCGCGCCGTACCGGGGCGTCCGGGTTGTCGGGGTCGACGACGCCCAGGGCGCCGATCACGACACGCGACGCGTCGTCCGGATCGTCGAACTCGCCGAGCGCGATGACCGCCTGCGGCTGCACCGGGCCGCCCGCGTGCACGACGCCGTCCGGCTCGCCCAGATCCGCCAGTCCCGGCACGGCGTCGCGGACCGGCGCCTCGGAGGGACGGTTGAGCACGACGCCCATCGCGCCCTCCTCGTTGTGCTCGAGCACGAGCACCACCGTGCGCTGGAAGTAGTCCGCCAGCCGCGGCGACGCGATCAGCAGGTGGGAGCGCAGCGAGTCCGGCATGCGTGCATTGTGCCCGGAAAACCGCGCTATCTTGCCCGCGGACGGGTTTGTAGCGGGGTCAGGCCCCGTACGTGATGGATCAGAGGTCCTTCAACTCCCCGCTCAGGCGCGCGCGCGCGCAGCTGTGGGCCGCCGCGCTGGCGGCGAGCCTGCTGGCGTTCGCCGTCATCTCCTCCGCGCCCGCGGCCACGCCGCGCGGCACGCTGGCCTTCTCGCGGTTCCTCACCGCCGCGGCGGGTCAGCCGGGGCGTCTCTCCAACCCTTCGGGGGTCGCCACCGACAGCTTCGGCAACGTGGTCGTGGCGGACACGGGCCACGATCGCGTCGTACGACTCACGGCCGGGGGACGCTTCCTTCGCGAGCTCGGCGGCCCGAGCGTCCTGTCCCAGCCGGAGGGCGTTGCGGTCGATGCGTTCGGCGACGTGTATGTCGCCGACACCGGCCACAACCGCATCGTGGAGTTCGACCCAAACGGCGTGCTGCTGCGCGCGTGGGGATCGGAGGGCGAGGGCCCCGGGCAGTTCGAGTTCCCCACGGCACTCGCGCTCGAGCCGGGCGGCGACCTGTACGTCGCCGACACGGGCAACGGGCGCGTGCAGCGCTTCGCGCCCACCGGCGGGCTCCCGACGCTCGTGATCGGCCGCCCCGGGGCGCGCCGTGGGCAGTTCGACGCGCCCAGCGGAGTCGCCGTCGGCCAGACCGGCGACGTGCTCGTGTCCGACACCGGCAACGACCGCGTCCAGGTCTTCTCCTCGACGGGGGCCTTCAAGCGCGCGTGGGGGAAGCACGGCAGCGATCCCGGCCGGCTGGACGGGCCCCAGGGAATCGCGCTCGACCCTTCCGGCGCGGTGGTCGTCGCCGACGGAGGCAACGATCGCGTCGAAGCTTTCACCGTCGGGGGGCGGTTCCTGCGCGAGTCCCAGGCGCGCCGGGCGCGGGAGACGCTGCAGGGGCCGGCCGGCGTCGCCACGGACTGCAGCGGGCGGGTGCAGGTGGCCGACGGCGACGGCAACCGGGTGGCCAGCCTGCGGGCGGCGAACCTGATCGGCCCCGGCACCAACACGATCCAGTACTTCCACCGCTCGGTGGCCGCCAACGCGGCCGTTGAGCGGGTCATCACCAGCAAGCGCCTCGTCGCCCTGACCTTCGACGACGGCCCGTCGGAGCCCTACACCCAGCGGGTGCTCGACATCCTGTCCGGTTACCGGGTGCACGCTACGTTCTTCGACGTCGGCCGCTGGGTGCAGACCTACCCGCAGCTGGTGCGCGAGGAGATGGCCCGAGGCCACGAGCTCGCCGACCACACCTACAACCATCCGCGCCTGACCCAGCTGACCCCGGACGGCATCGCAACCGAGCTCCGGAGTGGTACCGCGGCGCTGGAGCAGGCGGGCGCACCGGCGCCGCGCTGGTTCCGGCCGCCCTTCGGCCTGTTCAGCGGCGCCATCAGCACAATCGCCGACGGGCTCGGGCAGGCGACGATCGGGTGGCACCACACGTTCGACCAGTACCTGCTGCACGACCCCGCCGGCGGGGTCGCGTCATTGCTGCGCATCGTCCGGCCCGGCTCGATCGTGCTGGCCCACGACGGGCAGACGCTGCTCGACAGCCGGCTCGCCCAGCTCCCGAACTTCCTCGCCGGCCTGCGGCGCAACTGCATGACCGCGACGACGGTCGGCGACCTGCTCCGCCAGACGGGCTTCTACAACGTGCGCACCGGCGGCGGTGCGCCGGGCACCAACCCGTCGCCGGGCTCCGAGTAGCGGCTAGTCCACCTCGCGCAGGCGTCCGGTCTCGACCTCGTAGACGAAGCCGCGGACCGAGTCCTTGTTCGGGATGAATGGGCTCGCCTTGATGCGCGCGACAGTCTGGCGGACGTCCTCCTCGAGGTCGGGGAACGCCTCGGCCGACCATGCCGGCTTGATCCCGGTGTCCTCCTGGATCTGTGCCTTGAAGTCGTCGTCCGTGAAGGTGAGCATCCCGCAGTCGGTGTGGTGGATGACGATGATCTCCTCCGTGCCGAGCAGGCGCTGGGAGATGGCCAGCGAGCGGATTTCGTCGTCGGTCACGACGCCGCCGGCGTTGCGGATGATGTGGGCGTCTCCCTCCTGCAGGCCGAGCATCACGTACGGGCTCAGGCGCGCGTCCATGCAGGTCACGACCGCAACCTTCTTGGCGGGCGGCAGCGGCAGATCGCCCTTGTCGAAGCCGGCGGCGTACCGCTCGTTGTTGGCCAGAAGCTCGTCGGTCACGCTCATTGCGGGGCTCCTCGAATCGTCGCGTTGGAAGGGGGCGGATCAAATCCTACAAACCCCGACCTGGTTTCCATGAGATCGACACGGCCGGC
>JAWVFS010000190.1:0-2840 GCA_033855795.1 Solirubrobacteraceae bacterium
GCCGGCAACCCGCTGCTCGACGACTACGTCCTCGGCGTGTCGGGCAAGGAGCATCCGCGGGTGTGCTTCCTGCCGTCGGCGAGCGGCGACGCCGACCACTACATCGTCCGCTTCTTCCGCCACTTCCCGGCCGATCGGTGCGAGCCCTCGCACGTCTCGCTGTTCCGCCGCGAACGGGGCATCGGCGGCGACCTGCGCGAGCATCTGCTCGCCCAGGACGTCATCTACGTCGGCGGCGGAAGCGTCATCAGCCTGCTCGGGGTGTGGCAGGCGCATGGCGTCGGCGAGGTGCTGCACGAGGCCTGGGAGCGTGGCATCGTGCTCTGCGGCCTGAGCGCGGGATCGCTGTGCTGGTTCTCGGAGGGGGTGACCGCCTTCCACGGCGCGCCCGAGCCCGTCGCCGGCCTGGGCTTCCTCCCGTACTCGAACGCGGTGCACTACGACGGCGAGCCGGCGCGCCAGGGTGCGTACCACCGGTTCCTGGCCGAGGGCATGCGCCCCGGCTACGCCTGCCAGGACGGCGCGGCGCTGCACTTCCGCGGCACCGAGCTCGCCCGGGTCGTCGCGTCCCGGCGGGAGGCCTGCGCGTACCATGTGGCCTGCGTGGATGGGCAAGTGATCGAGACTGCGCTGGCCGCCGATTACCTCGGGAAGGAGCCGGCCGCGCCAGCCCTGGCCGACGCCCTTGCCGCCTGACCGCCGCCGTATCTTCGCCATGGGCGGCGGCGGGTTCTCGACGTCCGCATCCGACTACGCACTGGACGACTACGTCCTCGGCCTGGCGTCCGGCCGCCGCGAGCCGCGCATCTGCCTGCTGCCGACCGCGGGCGGCGACGCTCAGGACCAGATCGTGCGCTTCCACTCGGCGTTCGACGACCGCCCGTGCGTGCCCTCCTACCTCTCTCTCTTCCGGCTCGGCCAGAAACCGATCTCGCTGCGCGAGCACCTGCTCGAGCAGGACATCGTCTACGTCGGCGGCGGGAGCATGCTCAACATGCTCGCCATCTGGCGGGCCCACGACCTCGACGTGGTCATGCGCGAGGCGTGGGAGGCCGGCGTCGTCCTGTGCGGGCTGAGCGCCGGCTCGATGTGCTGGTTCCTCGGCGGGATCACCTCGTCCACCGGGCGCCTCGCGCCGGCCCCCGGGCTGGGCCTGCTGGACGGGTCCAACTGCGTTCACTACCGCGACGAGGGCGGGCGGCGGCCGGCGTTCCTGGCCGCGATCGGCGACGAGACCCTGGCGTCCGGATGGGGCGTGGACGACGGCGTCGGACTCCTGTTCGAGGGCGAGGAGCTCGCCGACGTCGTGTCCTCGCGCCCCGCGGCCGGGGCGATGCGCGTCACCCGCGAGGCCGACGGCGGCGTCTCCGAACGGCCCCTCGCGCCGCGGCGCCTGCCCAGCGGACCGCGCCCCGCGCTGACGTCGCGCACGGAGCTGACCGATGTGCACCGCCTGCGGCGCCACCGTGACCAGGGCGCCCGTATCGGCCACCGCCGGGCCGGCATACACGACTGACCGGCTCAAGCCCAGACGACTGACGACTGACGACTGACGACTGACGACTCAGGCCGCCACCGTGTCCCAGGTGACCTCGGCCGGATCGGCCCCGTCGAGAAGGCCCGCGAACACCGGTGCGCGCAGGGTGCGGGAGTGGGTCCACTCGGCGAACTCGACCTGCACGACGAGCTGCGGCTCGGCGAAGACGGCTCCGCGCGGCAGCTTGCGGCCGTGGAACGGACTGGAATCCCGCCGCAACGGCTCGAGCAACGCGGTCAGGCGGTCGAGGTGCTCCTCACGCAGCCCGCTGCCGACCCGCCCCGAGTAGCGCAGCGTCCCGTCCTCGTCGTCGTGGAATCCCGTGAGGAGCGAGCCGATGCGCCCCCGGCGACCCCCTTCTCCGGGCATCCACCCCCCCACCACGAGCTTGGCCCTCCTCCGGTGCTTGATCTTGATCCACGCCCCGGAACGGCGGCCCGGCTCGTACGGGCTGTCCAGGCGCTTGGCCACCACCCCTTCGAGCCCCTGGTCCCGGCTGGCGCGCACCATGTCCGCCCCGTCGCCGACGTGGGAGGCGGGCGCGCGCCAGTGGGGGCCCTCGAGCTCGAGCCCATCGAGCAGCTGCCGGCGCTCGCGGTAGGGCAGCGCCAGGCTCGACCGGCCGTCGAGATGGAGGACGTCGAACGCCACGTAGGTCACCGGAAGGCTCGCGGCCAGGCGCCGGGCCGCGGTCTCGGACGCGTGCATGCGCCGTTGCAGCCGCTCGAAGCTCGGCCGGCCGTCGGCGTCGAAGGCGACGAGCTCGCCGTCGAGGAGGACCTCCGTCGTCCCGAGCGTACGGCCCATCTCGCGCAGCTCGGGGTACGCGCCGGTGATGTCGCGCCCGCGCCGGCTCCGCGCGCGGGCGCGGCCGCCCTCCACGGCCACCAGCGCCCGCACGCCGTCCCACTTGACCTCGTAGGCGAAGGCGGCGTCGTCGCGCGGCAGGCCGCCCGGTTTGGCGAGCATCGGGCGCAGGCCCTCGGGCATGGGCTCCCGCCCCGGGTCCTCGGGCGGGTCCATGCGGTGGATCATCCAGTTCTTCCCGTTCGTCTGGAACAGGGCGTACCGGCCCCGGAGCCGCTCCCCGTGGAAGGTGAGGATCACCTCGTCGTCGCGGAACTTCTCGGCCTCGTAGGTCCCGCGGTCCCAGATCTCCACGTGCCCCGCCCCGTACTCGCCGGCCGGGATGTCACCATCGAAGTCCAGATACTCCAGCGGATGGTCCTCGACGTGGACCGCGAGGTGATTGCGCTTGGGGTCCGGGGGGATGCCCTTGGGCACCGCCCAGGACACGAGCGTG
>JAWVFS010000191.1:0-5019 GCA_033855795.1 Solirubrobacteraceae bacterium
GCGGACGCGACGTCGGCGAGGAACCGGAGCGGCTCGACGTTGAGGTTGATCTTGGTGTCGGTGATCGTCCGCCCCGGCCGCTGCGCGAGCGCCAGCACGAACGCCGCCACCGCGAGACCGAGCGGGATCCCCGCGCGTCCGAGCCGCAGGGGGCGCATCGGCCGGGCAGCGTAGATGATCCGGTCCTTCGCGGGCGCACGCGCCGGCCGGCCGGCACGCTGCCGTAGGCTGCCCCGCCGATGCGCCGTGCCGTCCTGACCGCCGCCACCGCCGTCGCGCTCGTCGGACCGACGGCCCTGGCCTTCGCCGCCGGCGGGTACAACGACCGGCCGCGTCTGATCGCCGGGATCGTCGTCTGGTCCGTGTTCGCCGTGGCCGTGCTGGCGGGCGCGCGCCCCCTCCCGCGGCGGCGGCCCGGCCGCCTGGCACTCGCCGGCCTGGCCCTGCTGGCCGCGTGGATCGGCCTGTCGCTCGCCTGGGCGCCGATCGCAGGGCCGGCCTTCCACGACGCCCAGCGAGCCGTCCTCTACCTCGGCGCCCTGGGGGCCGCGGCGGCCCTCCTCCACCCGCGGACGGCGGCGCGCGCCGCCGAGCCGGTGCTCGCGGCCGGCACCGTCGTCGTGATCGGCTACGGGCTCTCGGAGCGGCTGCTGCCCGGCGCCGTCCACCTCGTGCGCACCTTCAGCGCCGCCGGCCGTCTGGACCAGCCGCTCGGCTACTGGAACGCGATGGGCGTGCTCGCGGCGCTGGGGCTGGTTCTGTGCGCGCGCGTGGCGGGCGACCGTTCCCGCCCCGACGCGCTGCGGATCGCGGCGGCGGGCGCGGCGCCGGTGCTCGGCATGGGGATCTACCTGAGCTTCTCGCGCGGGGCGCTCGCCGCGCTGGCCGCCGGCCTGGTCGTCCTCACGGTGCTCGCCCCCACCTGGCCCCAGCTGCGGTCCACGCTCGTCGCGGTGGGGGGCGGCGCGGTCGCCGCAGTCACGGCGAGCCGCTTCGACGGCGTGCAGTCGCTGGCCGGCAACCTGGCGCACCGCGAGCGCCAGGGCGCCATCGCGCTGGTGATCCTCCTCGTGCTGGTCGCGCTGGCGGCGGGCTTTCAGACCTGGGCGTCACGCGCCGAGCGGTCGGGGCGGCTGCGGGCCGGCGCCATCCCCCTCCCCCGCCGGACTCCGGCGATCGCCGCCGGGCTCGTCGTGCTGATCGCCGCGGGCGTCGCCTTCGCCGCCGCCCGCGAGAGTCGCTCGGGCGGGGCGCCCCCGCGCGGCGCCAACGCCGCCCGCCTCAGCTCCCTGCAATCCCACCGCTACGAGTACTGGAAGGTCGCGGTGCGCACCTTCGCCCACAACCCGGTCATCGGCGTGGGCGCCAGCGGCTTCGCCGTCGAATGGCTGCGCCACCGGCCGTTCCGGGAGCCCGCCCAGGACGCCCACTCGCTGTATCTCGAGACGGCGGCCGAGCTCGGACTCGTGGGGCTGGTCGCGCTCGCCCTGATGCTGGCCGGCATCGCCCTCGCCGCCCGCGACGCTTGGCGGCGCGACCCGGTGCTGGCCTCCGGCGCGTGCGCGGCGCTCACGGCCTGGGCGCTGCACGCCGGGCTCGACTGGGACTGGGAGATGCCCGGGCTCACGCTGGTGGCGATCGTGCTCGCGGGGCTCGTGATCGCCGCCGCCGACGACGGCGATAATGAGCGGTCGCCGTGAACGTCCGCGCCACCCGGTTCCCGCTGTTCGACTCCCTGCGCGCGATCGCGGCAATTGCCGTGCTCGGCACCCATGCCGGGGTGAGCACCAACCTCTACACGGGGCACTCGACCCTCGGCCAGTACGTCTCGCGCCTGGACGCCGGCGTCGCCGTCTTCTTCCTGATCTCCGGCTTCCTGCTCTACCGGCCCTTCGTGCGGGCGCACCTGCGCGACGAGGCGGCGCCGGCCTCGGGCCCGTACGCCTGGCGGCGCTTCCTCCGGATCGTCCCGGCCTACTGGGTGGCGCTGACCGTGACGACCATCTGGCTCGGCGCGTCCGGCGTGTTCAGCCTCGAGGGGATCGCCCGCTACTACGGCTACGCCCAGATCTACAGCGACCGCACGATCGGGTCGGGCATGGCGCAGGCCTGGACGCTGTGCGTGGAGATCACGTTCTACGTCTTCATCCCGCTGTGGGCGCTGCTCATGCGGCGGGTGGCTCGCGGCTGGCGGGCGGGCCTGCGCGCGGAGACGCTCGGGGTGGCGTTCCTCTTCTGCTTCTCGATCGCGTGGACGCTCGTGGTCCTCTCGCAGGGCAACTCGCACATCGTGCACCTGAAGCCGGAGCTGGTGGCGCTGCCCGCCTACCTCGACCACTTCGCCCTCGGGATGGGCCTGGCCGTCCTGAGCGTGTGGCTGGAGCGCCGTGACGAGCTGCCCGCCGTCCTGCGGCCGCTCGACCGGTTCCCGGCGCTCGCGTGGGGCGCCGCGGCCGTCGCGTTCTGGGCCGTGGCCACGCAGATCGGCACCACCGCGCGGTTCTTCGAGCCCTACTCCAACCTGCAGTACATGGAACGCCATGTGCTCTACGGGCTGATCGCACTCGGCCTGATCCTCCCCGCCGTCATCGGAGACCAGTCCCGCGGCGTGGTGCGAAAGATCCTCGCCAACCGCGTGCTGCTCTATCTCGGCGTCATCTCCTACGGCATCTACCTGTACGGCGGCGCGGCCACGGTCCAGCTGGACCGCTGGGGCCTGACGGACCAGGTCGCGTCATGGCAGTCGCGGCTTCCGGCCTACCTCGTGGTCGTCGCCACCGCGCTGGTCTTCACGGTCCTGATCGCCTCCCTCTCGTGGTTCGCGCTCGAGCGACCGCTGCTGCGGCTGAAGGGACTGGTCGGCGGCCCGCGGGCACCGGCCGGCGAGGCCCTGGCCGAACCCGCAACGGTCAGCGCGCCGGGGGGACGGGCGGGCTGATCGCCGCGATCCGGCGGCGCGCACGCGCCGCCAGCGGTGGATCGAGCCGCGCCGCCATGCCGGCCACGATGGCCCAGGCGTTCACGTTGTCGGGCTCGCGCCGGGTGACGTCCCGGGCCAGCCGCAGCGCCCGGACGTTCCCGGCGCGGAAGAACGTCAGCAGGTTCGCCTCGAGCAGGATCGGACGGGTGTCCGGGTTGAAGGCGCGAGCGCGCTCGTACAGGCGAGCCGCCCGCTGCACCTGCGCATAGCTGAGCGGTTTCCCCGGCGTCACCGCCCCGACCCGGTTGGCGTGCTGCTCGAGGTTGGCGGCGTGCAGGCCGGTCGCGAGCCAGGCGATGGCCATCAGCGCGATGCACACCACGGCGACCCGGGCGATCATCCGGCCGGCCTCCGCGGAGCGAGGGTGACCGTCACCCTTCCGCCGGCCGGAGCCAGTTGGCCGAAGGCCTTACCGGACGGCGCGTGCACCGACACGCGGGCGATCACCCGACCCCCCGGCGGCGCCGGGCGGTCGCCTTCGTCGATCCGCAGGATGGCGGCATCCGGGTGGCGGGTCGGGTTGTAGTGCTGGCCGAGGGCCGGCAGCAATGCCGCGCTGGTCACCGGTATTCCCCGCCGGCGCAGCGCAAGCACCACCGCGGGCTGGAAGCCGATGCCGGCGTAGGTCGAGGCCGAGTCGACGAACACCGGGCGATCCCGCGGCACCTGCGCGTCGATCCGCGCGATGATCGCGCGCACGGGCCGGAAGTCCGAGCTCAGCGGATCGGGGCCGGCGTTCGCGGCGACGAGTGCCGCGACGACCGCCGCTGCGCCCACACCGGCCGCGGTCGCCCACGCCGGTACGCGCAGACCCGTCGCCCGCCGGAGCGGGAAGAGCGCGAGCGCAGACCAGCCGAGCGCGAGCCACACGAACATGCCCGCCGGCGCTCCCCACCACGACGTGTAGCCGACGGAGAGGAACAGGTTGTCCTTCAGCGGTGTCGATGCGACGGCGAGCGCCAGCGTCGCGCAGAGGACGAGGCTGACCGCCAGAGCGGCGGCGACGTCGTGGCGCCGGCGCCGCACTGCGGCGAGGCCCAGGCCGAGGACGGCAGCAAGGATGAGTACGGTCGTGGCAATGGCGAATGCCCCCGGCGGGCGCGAACCTTTCCCACCGGCCAACTCGCCCAGCCGGGGAATCGGTTCCGGTGCGGGCCGCAGCCACCACGGCGGGATCCCGACCGCCCGCACGACGGCGCGCCCACCGGCCGCCGCGCCGAGCGTCGTCTGATGTGACGTCGCGGTCCGCGCGAGGACGACGAGGTTGCCGGGGCGGTGGATTGCCTGGTCGAGCAGCGGTGCGCTCCAGCACACGGCCGCGACCGCGACCGCGGCGATCGCCCAGCGGCGCAGTGGTTCGCGCCGGCCGGGGCCTGCGGATCGCCGCGAGACGATCAGGCCAACCGTGGCGACGGCGAGCATCCCCAGCGCCGGCAGCACGTAGGTCATGTGGCACTGCGCCACGAAGCTCGCGACGAGGACGGTGACGGGGAGCAGCCGGTGCTCTCCGCAGGCCAGCGACCACGCGAGGAAGATCAGGAGCGTGAACGGCATCAGGGCCGCCGCCGGGTTCCAGACGTCGTGGAGCACCTCGGCTGCGAAGGACCCGCACATCAGCGCCACGGCGACAGCGGTCGCGATCATGAGCGCGGGGCCGCCCCTGCGGCGAGCGAGGAGTACGACGCCGATCACGCAGGCCGTGTTGACAAGTCCCATGGTCACCGCCGGCGACGCGTAGCCGAAGAGGTGCACCGGCAGCGCGAGCAGCCAGTAGAGCAGCGGCCCGAGGCTGTGCAGCTCCTGGCCGGTCACGCCCGAGGAGTTCGAGTACTGGCCCAGCAACGGCGAGTGGGTACTGAACACGTCGAAGGCCCGCACGGCGATCACGCCGTCGTCGCCCAGCGGGACCCACCGCGCGCTCACCGCACGCACGGTGGAGGCGATCACGGGGATCGCGGCGACGAGGCCCGTGCCCAGCACGAGGCGGCGCTCGACGATCCAGCGGACCGACGCCTGCGCCCAGCCGCCGAGGCGTGCGC
>JAWVFS010000192.1:0-4288 GCA_033855795.1 Solirubrobacteraceae bacterium
TGTTCTTGAAGGACGAGCCGGCCAGGACGGGCGTGAGCTTGATCTCGAGCGTGGCCTTCCGGATGGCCCGCTAGAGCTGCTCCTCCGGGACGACCTTCTCCTCCAGGATCAGCTCCAGAAGCTCGTCGTCGTAGTGGGAGACCTCCTCGAGCAGGTGCTCGCGGGCGGCGGCCGCCTCGGCTGCCATCTCCTCGGGGATGTCGACGACCTCCTGCACGCGGCCGAGCTCGTCCTTGTAGACGACCGCCTTGTTGGCCACGAGGTCGACGATGCCGCGGAAGTCGCCCTCGCTGCCGATCGGCAGCTGGATCGGCACCGGATGGGCGCCGAGCCGGTCGATCATCGTCTGCACGCCCTGCTGGAAGTCGGCCCCGACGCGGTCCATCTTGTTGATGTAGGCGATCCGCGGAACGCGGTACTTGTCGGCCTGGCGCCACACGGTCTCGGACTGGGGCTCGACGCCCGCGACCGAGTCGAACAGCGCGATGGCCCCGTCGAGGACGCGCAGGGAGCGCTCCACCTCGACCGTGAAGTCCACGTGGCCGGGCGTGTCGATGATGTTGATCCGGTGGCCGTTCCACTCGGCGGTGGTGGCCGCCGACGTGATCGTGATCCCGCGCTCCTGCTCCTGCTCCATCCAGTCCATCGTGGCGGCGCCCTCGTGAACCTCCCCCATCTTGTGGGTGCGTCCGGTGTAATAGAGGATGCGCTCGGTCGTCGTCGTCTTACCGGCGTCGATGTGCGCCATGATCCCGATGTTGCGAATTTTCTCTAGCGAGTTGGCCATGAAGGGTGGATCGTCGTGTGGCGGTCGGACCGCCTGCGGGCAAAAAAATGGGCCCCGGGGGCCCATGCTTCACGCAGGTCTCGGCCGGGCGGAGTCGTCTATGTGGTCGAAGTCTCCACGGGGGCGGTTCTCCGGGCCGCGGGAGGCGCGGTAGACATGGACGCGTCACCCCGCGGGCCAGTGCGTGAGGATAGCAGAGGAAAGCGGGCTTCCCGGGGGCCTTCCGGGTCCCGGATGAACACGTCGTTCGTGCTCGGAGCGGCGCTTGCCGGTGCGGCCTTCCTGGGGGCGATCCTGCTCATCGTGGCCGACCTCTCGACCCTGATCGAGATCAAGGTGCTGACCGTCGCCAAGGAGTCGATCAGCGGTGGTTCGCACCACAGCTACGCGCTGCTGATCCTGGGGATCTTCGCGCTGCCGATGGCCTTCGGCGCCAGCCGCGGCGACAGCCGTCCGGCGATGGCCGCGCTGGCCGCGATCGGGCTCGTTGCGCTGGTCATCATGCTCGCCGTCGACCTGCCCGACATCCACAAGACCGGGGTGATCGGCCAGCGCTTCACGGACGCCTCGGCCTCGCCGAGGACCGGCTTCTACCTCGAGACGCTCGGCGCGTTCCTGCTGCTCATCGCGGGGAGCGCGGGACTCTTCCTGTCCAGTCCCGGCCGCCGCCCGGCCCGCCCACGCCGCGAACGGCCGCCAAGGCCGCCCGAGCCCGACGCGGAGCCGCCGCCGGCTTAGTCGTCAGTCGTCAGACGTCAGTCGTCAGTTGCTCAGGTTGGGGCCCAGCCTCTGACGACTGAGGACTGACGACTGACGACTCCGTCTACCAGCGGTAATGCGCGAACGCCTTGTTCGCCTGCGCCATGCGGTAGATGTCGTCCTTGCGCTTGTAGGCGTTGCCCTGCTGGGACTGGGCGTCGAGCAGTTCGTTGGCGAGGCGCTGGGCCATCGTCTTCTCGCGGCGGCCGCGGGCGAACGTCACAAGCCAGCGGACGGCGAGCGTGCGGGCGCGGGGCGGCGGGACGTCCATCGGGACCTGGTAGGTGGCGCCGCCGACGCGGCGCGAGCGGACCTCGAGGGCCGGGGTGAGCTCCCTGACCGACTTCTCCAGCTCCTCGACCGGATCGCCCCCGGTCTTCTCGCTCAGCGTGGCCAGCGCGTCGTAGACGATCCGCTCGGCGGTGGACTTCTTGCCGTCGAGCATCACCTTGTTGATGACCTGCTGGACGAGCTTCGAGTGGTGCACCGGATCCGGCTCGATGGTCCGAACCTGGGCGGCGGCGCGGCGCGGCACTCCTGACCTACCTGGCCTTCACGCCGTACTGCGAACGGGCCTTCTTGCGGTCGCTCACACCGGACGCGTCGAGCGTGCCGCGGACCACCTTGTAGCGGAACCCCGGCAGGTCCTTGACCCGGCCGCCGCGCACGAGCACGACCGAGTGCTCCTGCAGGTTGTGGCCCTCGCCGGGGATGTAGGCGCCGATCTCCATGCCGTTGGTGAGACGCACGCGCGCCACCTTGCGCAGTGCCGAGTTCGGCTTCTTCGGGGTGATCGTGTACACGCGCGTGCAGACCCCGCGCCGCTGCGGCGCGGCGACCTTCTTCTTGCGGCCCTTGCCGGACTTCAGGCCCGGCGTCGTGACCTTCTTGGTCGGCGACTTGCGCCCCTTGCGGATGAGCTGGCTGGTGGTCGGCATGCGGCGCGTGATGGTAGCAGTGGGCGGCGGCCCGCTCAGGCCGCCTCGCTGGCGCTCAGCGCCTCCTGCAGCGGCGTGTACGGCAGCCCGACCGCCTCGGCGACGGGCGCGTAGGTGATGTGGCCGCCCGCGATGTTCACGCCGCGCGCAAGCCCGGGGTTGGCGGTCGCCGCCGCCCGGACACCGAGATTCGCCAGGTCGAGCAGGTACGGCAGCGTCGCGTTCGTGAGCGCGTAGGTCGAGGTGATCGGGGTCGCCCCCGGCATGTTCGTCACGCAGTAATGCCGGATCCCGTCGACCTCGTAGGTGGGGTCGGAGTGGGTCGTCGGCCGCGAGGTCTCGAAGCAGCCGCCCTGGTCGATCGAGACGTCCACCAGCACGGAGCCCCGCTTCATGAGCGCGAGCTGATTGCGCGTGACGACTCGCGGCGCCCGCGCCCCGTGGATCAGGACCGCTCCGATGACCAGATCGGCCTCGGGCAGGCGCTGCTCGATCTCCAGCGTGGAGGCGTAACAGGTGGAGCAGCGGCCGCCGAAGATGACGTCCAGCTCGCGCAGCCGGTCGATGCTGCGGTCGTAGACGAACACGTCGGCCTCCATGCCGATGGCGATGAAGGCGGCGTTCATGCCGACCACCCCGCCGCCGATCACCAGGACGTTGGCGGCGGCCACGCCCGGCACGCCGCCCAGCAGGATCCCGCGGCCGCCGAGCGGCTTCTCGAGCATGAACGCGCCCGCCTGCGTCGCGATCTTGCCGGCGACCTCCGACATGGGCGCGAGCAGTGGCAGCCGGCCGTCGCGGTCCTCGACGGTCTCGTAGGCGATGCAGGTGGCGCCGGTGTCGGCCAGGGCCTTCGTGAGCTCCGCGGCCGGCGCCAGGTGCAGGTAGGTGAACAGCGTGTGTCGGGGCTCCAGGCGGGCGACCTCCTCGGGCTGGGGCTCCTTGACGCCGATGATCAGGTCCGCCTCGCCGAAGACGTCGTCCGCCGTCGGGAGGATGGCCGCGCCCTGGGCCTCGTAGTCCTGGTCGCCGATCGCCGAGCCCTCCCCCGCGCCGCGCTGTACGAACACCTCGTGCCCGGCGTCCACGAGTTCCCGTACGCCCGACGGCGTGATGGCCACGCGGTACTCGTCGACCTTGACCTCGGCGGGAACGCCGACCTTCGCGGTCATGTGGCCTCGCTTCGGGTCGCCTGGCGAACCTGCAGCGCGAACGTGCAGCCGCGCGCCTCCAGCTGCTCGAACAGCGCCTCGGGCTCCAGGCAGCGTTCCGGCGGCAGCGCGCCGATATGGGGCAGGCGGCCCCGGGCGTACAGGCGCGCCGTCGCGGCGGCCACCGACGCGGTCGAGATGATGCCGCCGCCCAGGCCCCAGGCCTCGTTGGGCACGGTCAGCGCGGTCATCGTGACCTCGGTGGGGACGCCGTCCTTCTTCCCCTCCACGACCACGTGCTGGGCGGAGTAGGTCCTCGCGGACGGGGGCTCGGGGCGGAGCGCGGCGATCTCCTCCGCGGGGCGGCCGATCAGCGGCATGAGGCCGTCCAGCACCCCGGGGCCGAGCGCGAGGCGGAAGTCCGCCTCCGGCGCCGACAGGCCGTCCGGCAGCGTGAGCACCTCCGAATGCAGCGTGTACAGCGACGGCCGCTCGCCGACCGGTTCGGGGAACGCGATCGTCCCGCCGTCGGTCATCGGCTCGATCTCCTCGGCGAGGCCGGCGCGCACCACGATGGGCGGGACGGTCAGTTCCTCGAGGAGGGTTCCGATCGCGTAGGGGGCGGCCAGCCCGGGCGGCGGATCGGCGTCGAA
>JAWVFS010000193.1:0-5117 GCA_033855795.1 Solirubrobacteraceae bacterium
AGCTCCATACCGAGTTCGGCGAAGAACGCTTTGGCGGCCTCGAGGTCGTCGACAACGATGAGAACGTTGTCCATCCGCTGAATCGTCATATCCCCGGAGCATAGGGTCGGATGTTCCCTGGCCAATAGCGGGTGGCGGGGTGGACCGGCGGGTGACCGATGGTCAACCTCGTCGATGACAACCTATCCGGGCTGCAGCGCGAAGAAGACGGCGTAGTGATGGTGGACGCGGTAGGCCGTCGACCGGTGCAGCGACACGCGGTGTGGCGAGGAGGCGACGAAGCGCTCGACGATGAACGGCCCAACGCGCCGAGACGCGATTCTGCGGAACCCCCGGAAGGGCTGCGCGGCGGGAATGAGCTGCCGCGGCAGGCCGCAGGCGCCGCCCCACCAGCACGCGAGGCCCCGCGCAGCGTCGGTGTGGCTTCCGATGAGGTCCACCTCGCGGACCCGCTGATGACGCGCGACGTCCCAGCGCAGACCGGGCAGATAGTCCAGGAGGGTCCGTCCCGGAGCGGGCACGATCAGCGCCCGCGGGCCGGTCGAGCTTCCGAGCGCGCGCGCGACGTCGCGCCAGTCCTGGCGCTGGAGGTCTGGTCGCGTGTCGAGCGCCGCCGTCCCGGCGGCGAACAGGGCGAGCAAGCCGGCGGCGAGCACGGCGCCGGCGCGGGGTGACCGCTCCGCCGTGGCCGCGATGCCGACCACGAGCGCCAGCGGTACCCAGGCCACCATCAGGTTCCGGGCATCGAGATAGTCAGCCCCGGCGAGCGTGAAGGCCAGTGGCCCGAGCAGGCACACACCGGCCAACAGGCCACAGACGGCCGCCGCGCGCCGGCCTTGCGCGTCGGACCGGCGGACGATCAGGAACACCGCGGCGCCCAGAACCACCAGGGCGACCACGGCGGCGGCGCGATGAGCGACGGCCGCCTCGCCCGGACCGAAGAGAAACTGGTCAGGTACCTGGCCGAGCCGCAGGCTCAGCGGTAGATGGGCGATCCATTGCGTGCCGACGTGCCGCGCCCCGCCCAACGCGAGCGGTATGAGCGCGAGCTGGACCGCGCACACGACGGCGGCGGGTGCGAGCGACCGGCGGCGCAGCCTCATCACCAACCACGCAAGCTCGCCGGCGACGAGGAATCCGGCGAAGTAATGGGTCGTCAGCGCGAGGCTCGCGGTTGCAGCCCAGCCGGCGAGCCATCGCGGCTTCCCCCCGGAGGCCGCGCGCGCTGCGCACCACAGCGAGGCGGCGGCGAACGCCACCAGCAGCGCATAGGGCCGCGCGTCCTGGGAGTACCAGACCATGAGCGGGCTCACGGCGGTCAGCGCCGCCGCGACAACGCCGGCGCGCCGCGAGGCCACCGCAGCCCCGGCGGCGTAGACGAGCGGGACCGTCGCGGTCCCGGCGAGCGCGGAGAGCGAGCGCAGCCCGACGTCGCCGGCGCCGAACAGCTTGGCCCAGCCCCAGGCGAGGACGAAGTACAGGGGCGGCGACCCCTCCTTCGCCCGCACCCACTCGAGCATCGCGCCGAACGGACGGGCGATGTCCTCGATGGCGTAGGACTCGTCCAACCACAGGCTCTGCTGATCCAGGGTGGCGAACCGCAGCGCGGCGGCCAGGAGCGTCAGCGCGAGCACGGCGTGCCCGGCCTCCAGCCGTAGCGTCAGGGGTGTCCGTCGTGCGGTGGTCGCGACCGACATCTCCAGACACGCTACGGGCTAATTCCCCCGACGGCCCGTGGGGCCCCCATCGCCGGAGCCTGGCCGAGTTGGCCCTCAGTCGCCGAGGTGCAGAGCGCTTCGTCGAGCGGTCACCGGCGAGCGCCGCGCGTCGCGGCGCTGGGCGCGCATCCGGTAGGTCGCGCAGCTCCTGTGCACGTGGGTGCCGCTGCGCAGGTCGAAACGATCATCGTTGTCGCTCACCGGCCGACGGCACACCGCGCACACCCCGACCGGCGGTGTCCGGTCGCGGCGCATGGCGCGGAGGATTGGATCGATCAGGGAGGGCATGCGACGAAGCTACGGCCCCGACCTCATCGTGAGATGAAAAGGTCGTAAACGACCGCGCGACGCGCCCCGGACGGTGTCCCGCCGCCCGGGGCGCCGGCGGCTCGACCCACCGATTGCGGACGGCCGGCCGAGTGGCGCACGGAGCGCCGTCGCGTGCGCCCAGCTGCGCCCGGCGACGGCGCCCGTGTGCCGACGCGGCAACGCTAGGCGCAGCGCTCCCCCGGAATGTGTCGATGTGGAGAACGGGGCCGGCTCGCTCGCGGGTTCGTGGATGTTCGGCATGGGCGCACCCTGCGCTAGGCTTGCCGGCGCGATGCGCCGCCTGCTCCTCGCGCTGCCCGCCACGTTCCTGTGGCTCGCCCTGGTGGCCCCCCCGGCGCTGGCCGGACTCAGCCCGCCCGGCGGGGACACCCACCCGACCGGCGGCCAGGGCACCTACGGCGAGACCGACGACAAGGTCATCACGAACGCCGCCTTCATCCTGATCGCGGCGTTCCCCCTCCTCGTCGGGCTCCTGAGCGCACTCCAGTGGAAGCTGGACAAGCGCAAGGCTGCGCGCAAGTCGGCGCAGAAGGCCCGGAGCACGCGCGCCGAGTGGGCCGGCGGCTGGTAGGCGTTCGGCCCCGCCAGCGGCCTTTTTCGACTTCTTCACACCCCCCGGCGGCGCCGCTGCAAGGCTTCCACCGCACACGAGATCCCTCCTCGTTGCGTGACCCCGGAGCCACAGCCCCGGGGTCGCGCCGTTTTAGAGGCCGTTTCACGGTGTGGGAGGATCCCCGCCGATGAGCGATCCCGTTCGCTACGAGCGCATCGGCGCGGCCGCGGTCCTCACGATCGACCGCCAGGACCGCCGCAACGCCGTCGACGGCCCGACGGCCGAGCGCCTGCGCGACGGCTACCGGCAGTTCGTCGCCGACGACGACGCGCGCGTGCTCGTGCTGACCGGCGCCGGCGACGTCGCCTTCTGCGCCGGAGCCGACCTCAAGGCGATCGACACGTTCGCGCCACGGCTCGGCGCCCCGGAGGGCCCGCTCGGCTTCACCCGCCTGACGCCGCCGAAGCCCACAATCGCCGCGATCTCCGGCTGGTGCCTCGCCGGAGGCTTCGAGCTCGCCCTGTGGTGCGACCTGCGGATCGCCGCCGAGGGCTCCACATTGGGATTCCCCGAGCGCCGCTGGGGCGTGCCGCTGATCGACGGCGGGACCCAGCGCCTGCCGCGGATCGTCGGCCTCGGGCGCGCCCTGGACCTGATCCTCTCCGGCCGCATGGTGCACAGCGAGGAGGCGCTCGGCATGGGCCTGCTGACCGAGGTCGTGGTCGCCGGCCGCCACCTGGAGCGCGCGCTCGAGTACGCCGAGGCACTGGCTGCCTTCCCCCAGGTGACGATGCTGGCCGACCGGCGCGCGGCGATCGAAGGCTTCGGGCTACCGCTCGAAGCGGCGCTGGCGGTCGAGGCGAAGGCGGGGTTGGAGACCTTCGGCGTGGCCACCGAGGGAGCGGCCCGGTTCGCCGCCGGCGAGGGTCGTGGCGGAGAGGGCGCCGGCGTATAGCGGCGTATAGGCTTGCCCTCCACGTGCCTGTGAGAGGAAGACAGCGATGACCTACTTCGTCACCGGAGCCACCGGGTTCATCGGCCGCTATCTGGTCGAGCGGCTGCTCGAGCGCGACGGGCGAATCTACGTCCTCGTCCGCGAGGGCTCGCAGGCGCGCATGGACGAGTTGATCGAGGGCTGGGACGCCGCCGACCAGGTCACCAAGGTCGTCGGCGACCTGCAGCAGCCCAACCTCGGTGTCTCCGACGAGCAGACGGCCGAGCTGAAGGGGAACGTCGACCACTTCTTCCACCTTGCGGCGATGTACGACATGACGGCGGACGACGACGAGAACGAGGTCCTCAACGTTCAGGGAACGCGCCACGCCGTCGAGCTGGCCAACACGATCGACGCGGGGATCTTCCACCACACCTCGTCGGTGGCCGCCGCCGGCCTCTACCAGGGTCTGTTCCGCGAGGACATGTTCGACGAGGGCCAGAAGCTCCCGTCGGCCTACCACCGCACGAAGTTCGAGTCCGAGAAGATCGCCCGCGAGGAGATCAAGGGCGCGTGGCGCGTATACCGCCCGGGGATCGTCGTCGGCCACTCTCAGACCGGGGAGATGGACAAGATCGACGGCCCCTACTACTTCTTCAAGGCGATCCAGCGGCTGCGCCACTTCCTGCCCGAGTGGTTCCCGCTCCTCGGGCCCGAGCTCGGCTACACGAACATCGTGCCCGTGGACTACGTGGCCGCGGCGATGGACCACATCGCCCACGAGCCGGACCTCGACGGCCAGGCCTTCCACCTCACCAGCCCGAAGTCCCAGCGCTCCGGTGAGGTGCTCAACGAGTTCGCCAAGGCCGCGCACGCCCCGCAGATGGTCATGCGCATCGACAAGCGCCTGATCGACGCGCTGCCCACGGGCGCGATGGGGATGGCCATGAAGCTCCCGCAGCTCCGCGACGTACGCAAGGCGGTGCTGGCCGACTTCGGCATCCCCGACGAGGTGGTCGAGCACGTCGGCCTGACCGCCCAGTTCGACACCCGCGACACCGAGCGGGCGCTCAAGGGCTCGGATATCGAGGTGCCCGAGCTCAGCACGTACGCCGAGAAGCTGTGGGACTACTACGAGCGCAAGCTCGACCCGGACCTGTACAAGGACCGCTCCTTCGAGGGCGCGGTCAACGGCAAGGTGGCCATGATCACCGGCGCCTCCAGCGGCATCGGCAAGGCGGCCGCCAAGAAGCTCGCCGCGGCCGGCGGGATCCCGCTGCTCGTGGCACGCAGCGCGGACAAGCTCGAGGAGACCAAGAAGGAGATCGAGGACGAGGGCGGCACGGCCTACACCTACTCGGCCGACCTGTCCGACCTCGACTCGATCGAGGGTCTCGTCGAGGAGGTCCTCTCCGATCACCCGCGGGTGGACATCCTCGTCAACAACGCGGGCCGCTCGATCCGCCGATCGGTCGCGCTGTCGCTCGACCGCTTCCACGACTACGAGCGCACGATGCAGCTCAACTACTTCGGGACGATCAAGCTCATCATGGGCCTGCTGCCGCACATGCAGGGGCGCGGG